>JANYDP010000029.1 GCA_025363535.1 Verrucomicrobiota bacterium
CATATTAACTACGGTTTGGTTTTTGGTTTTTTCTAAAGGCGGTTTCGGTCCGGCGTCCGTGCCAGCCCACCAAAATCGTCTTCGTCCTTTAGCAACGGCGGTGCCATGCCAGATTTTGGTTCGTTGCACCGGTGAACAAAGGCTTTTGCGCCACAACTCGGATGTGCTGCAACCCTTGTAATCAAAGGGGTTTTTTGAGGTGCGCATCGCCACAAAAAAATCAGCACCTCCCCGGCTCGGCCGGCGCGGATGCGGCCCTGTTCCAACGGCTGTTCCAACGGCTGTTCCGGCGGCGGCGAATTTGTTCCGCAAACGGAATCCGCGCGTGGCCCGCGGGAAAATAAAGTTGGCAGGCCGCCGCGTTCGCTCAACACTGGCCGGAAGATGAACGCGAAAAGCGAACAGCAGAAAACGGAAAACGGCCGGGCGCGCTATGGCGCGATCTATGCCGCGCTCTGGAAAAATTCCGTGACGCGCGAGACAATGTTCAAAGGGAACTTTCTCCTGTGGATCGTCGTTGAAATTTTGTGGTTCGGCTTGCAGCTCAGTTTCATCAGCGTGCTCTACTTGCACACGGAGCGGATCGGCACCTGGACAAAGTGGCAAGTGGTGATGCTGGTCGGCGCGAGCCATTTCATCCAGCAATTGTTCCAGGCGTTTTTCCTCATCAACTGCTCCAACCTTTCCGAACTCGTCCGCACCGGCAAGTTTGATTTCCTGCTGCTGCTGCCGGTGAACACGCGGTTCGTCGTCTCGCTACGGCAGGTGGATCTGGGCGCGTTTGTCAACGCGGTGTCGAGCCTGGCGGTGATGGGTTATGCCGGTCATCAGTTGCACCTGCGACTCACCGTGGTTCAGGCCCTCGGTTTTCTGGCACTGTGTCTGGCGGGAATTGTCATCCATTACTCGCTGATGTTTCTGCTGGCGACGATCAGTTTCTGGACGGTGCGCGCGCAGGGCATCGTCTGGGGCTACTACAATCTGTTCAACATCGCACGGATGCCGGACGAGGCCTTTGGCGGGGTGTTCCGCGCGGTCTTCACGTTTGCGCTGCCGATGCTGCTGGTCTCGAACGTGCCGGTGCGCCTGCTGGTGGACAAATTTTCCCCCGGCCCGGCGCTGCTGCTGGTGGCGATGAGCGTGGGGTGTTTCGTGGTTTCCGAACTGGGCTGGCGCGCTTCGCTCCGTCATTACACAAGCGCCAGTTCGTGAAGGAACAGCCGGAAACGTCCCCCGGGTGCGGCCGGCCGGCTTAAGTTTCAGTCCTTCCCAGCCGATAAGAAACCGGGTCACCGGACTTTGCAAAGTTCACTGCCCGGATTGGGAATGCGAAAGACATTTCCAGCCGACCTCAAAAAATTATGAGCGCGCAAGAACTCGTCGCCAAAGTAAAAAATCTGCCGCCGATTCCGAATGCGGCCCTGCGTCTGATCAGCCTTTTGGACAAGGCCGAGACGGAGAACGACGACATCGTTCAGGCCATCCGCCGTGACAACGTGCTCACGGCGAAATTGCTGCGCGCCTGCAACTCCCCTTACTTCGGATTTTCCGAACCCGTCTCCTCCGTGGATCAGGCCGTGTTGGTGCTGGGTCATCAACAAATCCTGCACATCGTCCTGACCCTGGCCTTCGGCAGTTCGATGACCGTGCCGTTGGCGGGTTATGCCAACGAGTCTTGCGATCTCTGGCAACATTCACTGACCACGGCCATGGCGGCAGAAATCGTGGCCGACAGCGGGCTGGACGTGAACGCGGAACGCTCCGTGGCCTTCACCGCCGGCCTCTTGCATGACATCGGCAAACTCGTGCTCGGCCAGGCCATCCCGGTGGATCAACAGAACGCCATTCGCGCCTGCATCCTCGAAGGCGGCCTTTCTCGGAGCGCCGCCGAACGGCAGATCCTCGGCGCCGACCACGCGGAAGTCGGCGCGTGCCTGTTGAAATCCTGGAACCTTCCCGACGACGTGGTGGAAGCCGTGGCCAACCATCACCGGCCCGCGTTGACGCCACGTCCGCTGTTGTCCGCCGTCGCCCACGTCGCCAACTGCGCCGCGCATCGGGCGGAAGCCGCGCCGGGCGCAGACGTTTCCGCCTGGATCGTGGATCCTGCCGCCGCGCTGGGGCTGACCCCGGAGGCGCTGGAGCGGCTGATTGCCGACGTGCGCGAGGCCTCCGAAAGCGTGGGGCATTTCATGGCCATGGCATGAGCGATCCGCTGACCAGCGAATGGACGCGCAGGTTTTGCCCGGCAATTATCACGGAGTCGTCGCCGTGTTGAAAAAGGAACCGTGCTCAAACCCACCCTCCAAATTTCGCAGCTCGCCGAATACATGTCGCGTCATGTGGTGGATGTCTTCGGCACCATGCTCTATCTGCCGGCGAACCTTTCCAAACAGCAGACCGCACCGCCCTTTGCCA
Organism: Verrucomicrobiota bacterium; assembly: GCA_025363535.1. GTDB lineage: Bacteria > Verrucomicrobiota > Verrucomicrobiia > Limisphaerales > CAIQOK01 > CAIQOK01. The sequence continues at coordinate 2,419 of JANYDP010000029.1, forward strand.
ACCGCCTGAGCACTTGCGTCGGGTTCGCCGGGGAAAACCTCTCCGGCGTGGTTTATGTGCATTACTCCGAAGCGTTCACCCGGTGCGCCACGGCGGCGATGCTCGGCCTCGGGCCGGACGAGCTGATCAGCCAGGCGCAGATCAATCAGGTCATCGGCGAAGTCGCCAACATGCTCACGGGCGGGCTGAAAGCTTGGTTGGGAGACAATAACCAACCCTGTGCGATGAGCACCCCGACGCTCATCCGGGGCAAAGCCTTCACCTTGGAAACGCTGCCCGAGGTGGAGCAGACGACGCTGGTTTTCGACTGTGCCGGCGATCAAGTGGTCGTCGAGATCCGCGCGACCCTGGCCTGACTTTTCCGCAACCCAAGCGGCGGTGAAGGTTGGTTTCTCCCCAGAGTCCCGGGGTAAGCGGCAGAGGGCCGCCGCACTCCAAGACGCTGCGCGCGGTCCGCAAGCGCTCCTGAAACGCGCCAGCGTCTTGGAGTGCGCCAGTCCTCTGGCGCTTTGCTTTGGGCGCTTGATGAATTGAGCCTGTCTGGATTGTCGTCAGCGGAGCAAGCGAGGTCGCGGCTCCCGTCTGGCCACCGCAGTCCAAGACGCCGTCGAGCCAAGCCCCGACAGCACCCGCAGATTCGGGAGAACCCCGCTTACAGCGCGCCGGCGTCGGCCCTGCCATTTTGGAGTTCGGGTTTGATTCCAAGTCCCCATGCGGGTGCCCCGCCGCGCGCAACGTTCCTCAAAACAAAAACGGCCTGGAATTTCTTCCAGGCCGATTTACGCGTACCGTTGCGCCAAGGGCGCAACAAGCCGGTGTTAGTTGATGAAGTGGGAAGTGCCGACCGTGCTGCCCGGAACAATCTGACAGACCGGCTTGGTGCCCGTGTCCACGATCGTGTAGCTCGTGGCAATCGTCTTGGCCGTGTCCGCCGGGCAATACACGCTGGTGATGGAACCGCTCGCGCCACGGCCGAGATAGGCGGTGATGTTACCCGACGTGACTGCAGCGGAGGAACCCGCGTTGTTTTCCAGCGCCCATTGCTGGATGGCGGCGTCAATCTGCCGGAGGTTGTTGATGCACGCGTTCATCTGCGCCGTGGTACGGGCACGGACG
>JANYDP010000035.1 GCA_025363535.1 Verrucomicrobiota bacterium
TGGGCGTAGCGGCGTCTCGGCCGAGACGCCGCTACGCCCAAAATAAAATCCGCCAGCACTTCCACGGCTACGCGCACATCGCCACTTTTCACCGACTCGGCGGGGTTGTGGCTGATGCCTTTCTTGCAGCGCACAAACAACATCGCGACGGGGCAAATCGCCGATAGCGCAACGGCATCATGGCCTGCGCCGCTCGGCAGCTTCAGAACTTCCAGGCCGCGTTGGGCGATGCTCCTGGCAAAAATCCGCGTCAGAGTTTTGTCGCACTGCACGGCGACAGTTTGCTGCACGGGCGTCCAAGTCAGTTTGAGGCCGCGACGTTTGGCGATGGCTTGGGCGTTCGCGTGCAGCGAGCGGACGGCGGCAAAACGGCGCGCGTCGTTTTGGTCGCGCACGTCGAGCGTGAAAGCGGCGTGGCCGGGGATAACGTTACTCGCGCCGGGGGCGACTTCGAGTTTGCCGACCGTGCCGAGGACACCGCATTTTTCCGCCGCGAGCACAAGTTCCGCTGCGCCGGCAAGCGCGTCGTGGCGCAGATTCATCGGCACCGTTCCAGCATGACCGGCGACACCGTAAAATTCCACGCGCAAACGGCTTTGGCCGGCGATGGCCGCCACCACGCCGACGGGCAGATTATTTTTCTCCAGCACCGGGCCTTGCTCGATGTGAACTTCTGCATAGCCGAGAAATTCATTTTTATTTCTGCGTGCCTTTGCGATTTGTTTTTCCTGAATCCGCGCCATGTCCGCAGCGGTCAAAGTTCCGGCGAGTGCGCGGCTACCCAGATAGGTCGTCTGGTAACGCACGCCTTCCTCGTCGCTGAAGCCGACGACTTCCAGGTTGAACGGCAATTTCACGCCGCGTTCGCGGAGCAGTTGCACGGCGGCGATTGCCGTCAGTACGCCGAGCGGGCCGTCGTATCTTCCGGCGTCGCGCACGGTGTCGAGGTGCGAGCCGATCAGTAAAGTTTTTGCGCCGCGCTGCGTGGAGTTCCAGCGACCGAGGAGATTGAACGCCGCATCCACGCGCGCTGGCAGCCCCGCCTCGCGCATCCACGCGCCGACGAGCTGGTTGGCCCGGCGCATGGCGGGCGAGGCGAACGTGCGCGTGAGGCAGCCTGGCTCGTCAGTGACCGAGCCGAGTTCGTCGCAACGGCGCATGACGAGTTGGGCGGCGGCGGAATAACGAATGACGAATGACGAATGATTCCGCCCTTCGGAATTCGGAATTCGTATTTTGGATTTCATCTTCAACTTCCCCGATAGGTTGAATAGCTCCACGGCGAGCACAGCAGCGGAACGTGGTAGCCCGCACCCGCTTCAGCGATGCCGAAGCGCACGGGAACTTGGTCGAGAAAGCGGATTTTCGGGAGGTTCGCGTTCTTGGCGGCGAAATAATCCCCGACGAAAAAAATGATTTCATACTGGCCGGCCTGCATTTCGTCCGCCGCAAGCAAGGGAGCTTCCGTGCGGCCGTCGGCATTGGTCTTGGCGGTGATGACGAGCGTGCGGTCTGCGCCGGCGAGCGACCAGAGTTCGATCTTCATGCCGCTGGCGGGGCAACCGTGCGCGGTGTCGAGAACGTGGGTGCTGAGTTTGGCGGGCATAGGTCAGTCGGCAATCAGGTCGCGGAGCCGAAGTTCCGCGATTTTGAAAATTTCTACAAGCGCCGTTTTGATTTCCTGCGCCTGCGGATTGTTCAACCGCCGCTCGAACCCCGCGAGGATGGCTGTTTTTTTGTTCAGCCGCGCACAAATGACGAACGGAAAACCAAACTTCGCCTGGTAGTCGGCGTTGTTTTTTTGAAAGAGCGCGATCTCCGCGGGCGTGAGTTGATTCAGTCCCGCGCCGATCTGCTCGCCGGTGGATTCGCGGGTGAGCGTACCGGTGAGTGCGGCGCGGCCTACGAGGTCGGGATGCGCACGGATCAACGCGAGCTGCCGGGCGTCACCGGCCTCGGTCACGGTCTGGCAGAGGGCGAGATGAAGTTGCGCGAAATCGGCGAAGGGCCGTTGAATCCAGGTCGCCTCGGCAATCCACGGCGAGTGTTCAAACACCGGACCGACGCCGCGCACAAAACTTGCGTGATCCAGTTGGTTGATTTCGGCGAGCGAGAAATTTTTTGCGGCGGACACAGTTTTTCAAATTGGCCCGACGGGCGTCAGGCCTTGCGGATGATTTTCGCCGCGATCCACCCGGCCAGCACCAGCCCGCACAGGATCGGCCACTTGTTCGGACTGCCATAGGTGACGGGGTAGTGGTTGCTGATCATGATGAACACCACCGGCACGATGATGAACGTGTTGTGCTTTGAGCGCGCTTTGGCCCGCGCGCCCTCGTCAAGATTGGGCGGCGTGCCCGCCTTCAACGCCGCGACCATGCGCCGCTGCGCCGGCAGAATCCGCATCCAGACATTCGCCGCCATGATCGTGCCCATCATCGCGCCGAGCTGCAAATAGGCACCGCCGCCGCTGAAGTAATGACAGGCGACATAAGCGGCTGCCATCATCAACCCGTAGCAGATGAAAATGCCCGCCCACTCGTTCGGGCAAAATTTCCAGAGCAGATCATAGGCGAGCCAGCCGGCCGCAATCATGCCAAGGCTCAACCAGATCGCCGCCGCTTTGCCGATGGGCGCGCCCTCGAAGTCAATCAGGTTGCCGCGCTGATAATACATCAGCGCAAACAACAGGAACCCCGAGAGCCAGGTGATCGCCGCCTCCCACTTGAACCAGTGCAGCGTCTGCGTCATGAGCTTGGGATTTTTCTGCTTCTCGACGAGATAAAAACCGCCGCTGTGAACCATCCAGACGACGTGTTTTTCGTCCACATCCTTTTTTTCTGTTTGTGGATTAAACGGTAGAATTTCTGAAGCTGTCGTTGGTTTTTTCTTCTTCTCTTTCTGCTCCAGTTCGGTGAACCGCCCGTCCAGCCAGGTGAAATAAAATGTGGCCCCGACCCACATGATGCCGGCAAAGACGTGAATCCACCGCAGAATCAACTCCAGCCACTGGTTCAGGAATGCACTCATAACGATGCGAAAATGCTGCGCGGGACTACGCCTGCAGCTTTCCAAACGCCGCGTCCAAAACTTCCAGCAGAAAATCCGCGTCCGCCTGCGTGATGCACATGGGCGGCGCGAACCGAATCGTCTGGCCCCACAAGCCGCCCTTGCCGATGAGCAGGCCCAGGTCGCGTGCGTGTTCGAGCACGGCGGCGCACTCGGCGGAGGCCGGCGCTTTCGTCACGCGGTCTTTCACCATCTCGATACCGAGCATCAAACCCTTGCCGCGCACGTCGCCGATGATTTGGTGTTTCTCCTTCAGCTTGTTCAAGCCGGCGAGAATGTAATTGCCGAGCTTGAGCGAGTTTGCCTGCAAGTTTTCCTGCTCGATGACTTCGAGCACGGCCTTGCCCATCGCGCTGACGACGGGATTGCCGCCAAACGTATTGAAGTGAATTTTACCCTGCAACGACGCGGCGATCTTGTGCGTCGTGACCACCGCCGCGAGCGGGCAACCGTTGCCGATGCCCTTCGCCATGGTGACGATGTCGGGAATCACGTCCTGCGTTTCAAAGCCCCAGAAATGCGTGCCGGTGCGGCCGAAGCCCGTCTGCACTTCATCCGCGATGCACACGCCGCCTGCCGCGCGGACATATTCGTAAGTCTGCTTGAGATAACCCGGCGGAAATTCCACGAAGCCGCCGACGCCCTGGATGGATTCCGCGATGAAGCCCGCGACTTTTCCCGGCGTCGCAAAATCAATCACCTCTTTCACATCGTTCGCGTATTTTTTTCCGGCATCGGCGACGTCGTAGCCGTAAACGCCGCGATACGGATACGGTGCGAGCGCGTGATGCACGCCGAAGCTGTGCGGCACATTGTATTTCCAGGTGCTGTGCGCGGTGACGCCCATGCCTGAAGCGTTGCCGCCGTGATAGGCATTCCGCAGCGCGATCATGTCGTAGTTGCCCGTGCTGGCGCGGGCCATGAGCATCGCGAGATCGTTGGCCTCCGAACCGGAGTTCACGAAGTAACATGCCTTCAAGTCGCCGGGCATTTTAGCGGCAAGCTTCTCCGCAAACGCGCCGACGTTCGGGTGCAGATAGATCGTCGTCGAATGTTGATACAATTCGTTCTGCCGGTTCGCCGCCGCAACGACGTGCGGATGACAATGCCCCACGCTCACCGTGACAATGCCGCCAAGGCCGTCGAGGTAGCGCTTGCCAGTTTCGTCCCAGACGTATTGCATCTTGCCCTCGACGAGCATCAGCGGATTTTTGTAGTACAGAAAAATCCCCGGATTCATGAACTGCTTGCGTTGCGCGAGCACGTCGGCGGCAGACGGGCCGGCGTATGTTTTGGGTGAATGCGGTGTGGGAGGCAGTGTGGGTGTCTTCATAATTCCAAACGCGTATCGTTTTTCATTTTTCTTTCCGTCATTGAGATTGGCCGTTCCGCGCCGTTTGTTCAATCCCGAAAGTGCGCTACTCGGTGCGCGGACTGGACAACCCGGAACCGGCAAAATAAATTCCCGTCCATAAAATTGGAACTCGCCCAACCCGACCACGCAGCCGCCATCGCAGCCTTGTGGATGGCGGCTGCGGAACACCTGACGGCAAAGTACGGCGATGGCCCCTGGTCAGGAAAACGCACCGAGGCGGGCGTGCGCTATGACATGCGGAACGCGTCCGTGTACGTCGCGCGGCGGCGGACAAAAATCGTCGCCACCCTGACGCTCGCCACAAAAAAGCCCTGGGCCATTGACCGGACTTATTTCACCCATGTCAACCGTCCGCTCTATTTGACCTCGATGGCCGTGGCTCCCGACCTGCAACGCCAGGGCATCGGCCGGCACTGCGTCGCGGCGGCGGCGAAGCTGGTCAAGCAGTGGCCGGGTGACGCCATCCGTCTCGATGCCTACGATGCAGACGCGGGCGCGGGTGACTTCTATCGCAAATGCGGCTTCCGCGAAGTAGGCCGGGCGTCTTACCGAACGGTGCCGTTGATCTATTTTGAAATGCTGCTCTGATCAATTCCGCCAGCAAATCTGCGACTCCCCTGCCCTTGCACCCTTCCAGTGTCCACGGTTTAACCGCCACCGTTCGCGAGTGGCTTCCGCACCGCAACCGGCTGCTCAAGGCCCACACTGATCCAGTGTTGGCTTGAATGTTCCGAATTTGGTCTGCACTATTCGCCCATGCCTCGGTCCAATAATAAATTGGGATTGCTGCAAGGTGCGCGAGTCTATTTGTCCGGCCCGATGGATTTCGTCGCCTCGCGCGCAACGGAAAAGGATTCCGGCTGGCGCAACCGCGTCAGCGAGTTCCTCCAGAAATTCGACGTGACGGTGTTCAATCCCTGGTTCAAGCCGGAGGTCCGCGGGCTGAACGAATACGGGCGCGAAGACGTCAAGAGCGGCGGCCGCATCAAGAAGCGCTGGACTTACGCGGGCGGCAAACCGGGCGCGCGGACGCGGGCTTGGTGCGCCAAAGAGTTTTGGGAAACACTCCACATTGACCTGCGCATGGTGGACACCAGCGACTTCACCATCTCCTACTGCCCCACGAACATCTACAGCGTCGGCACCCCGCACGAGATCATCACGGCCACAACGCAGCACAAGCCCGTGCTCTTTGTCAGCCCGCCGGTGGTGTTTCCGACCTTGCACGAACTGCGCCGGCATCTGGCCGGCGACGCCATTGGTTCCAAATTATTGAAGCAGCTCGAACAGGAAATTCCGATCAAGGAAAATCTGCGCGGCGTGCCGAGCCTGTGGTATCTGCCGCTGATCGGCGGCGAAAGTTTCTTCGACGGCTTCGGCTTTGCGCCGTATCGCAAGCGCTTTGGCTGGCGCGAGGAAATTCTGATTGATCGTCACGAAATGGAGTTTCCACCCCGGCGTCCGCTGCTGCCCTTTTTGGAAAAACTCGATCAGAAACTGCCAAAAAAATGGGATGGTAAACTGGATCGCTTCGTGCATGACGACGACTGGCTGCTGTGGGACATCCCGACCAACCACGTCAAAGGCAAGCAGGTCAAATCAGTCCGCAAGTAACCCGACTCAAACCCCGATATCCTCGTTCCACAACTGCGGTTTGGCCGCAATGAAATCTTTCATCATCTGGATGCACTCCGCGTTGTTCAGCACATCCACCTTCACGCCGTGGGAACGCAGATGTTCTTCGTCGCCCATGAAAGTTTTATTCTCGCCGACCACGACGTGCGGAATTTTGTAGAGCTTGATCGCGCCGGAACACATCGGGCACGGCGAAAGCGTCGTGTAAATCGTGCAACGCTCATAAACCTTCGCGGGCAGGCGACCGGCATTTTCGAGGGCGTTCATCTCGCCGTGATGGATGACGCTGCCGTGCTGCACGCGCTGGTTGTGGCCGCGCCCGATGATTTTGCCGTCGCACACGAGCACCGAGCCGATGGGAATGCCACCCGCTGCCAGACCTTTTTTCGCCTCATCAATCGCGGCTTGTAAAAATGGATCCATAATTTTAATTCCAATCCAATTATTCCTTGTTTCGTTGCGTGAATTAAAACTGACGTGCAAAGGTGAATCAAGCTTTGCTTCATTCGCCATCAATGCGTAAACGGTTTTAGCAATTGTTCAATTCGTGCCTATCCGTTTGGTTGCCAATTAAGAAAAACGCAGAGGCGCAGAGAACGCGGAGTTGCGCGGAGCAAACATTTCTCTGCGCCTCTGCGTTGAATTTTCATCATGTTTGTCAAGCAAACGGATAGGCATAGTTCAATTAACCGAATCAATTCAACACCGAGCGGAATAAAAGCTGTAACAATCAAAAGCTGTTGCCGAAGTTTGCTTGTCGGTTTGTGAGCGCGTTGACGTTTTGCTTTCGATGAACTCTGTGATTTAACTTTCACGAGCGCATTTTGCCATGCTCGGATTCAATTTGTGCGACAAGCGAATGTGTAACTTGCTGTCGCAAAATCAGGTGAAGTAAAATCTGCCGCCCCGCTTTTCGACATGCTTTATTCTGGCGTGCGAAAGCCGAACCAAACCAAGCCGCTGAACAGCCCGCTCAATGGTTCGCGCATCTTTTCTTCCAAGCTTGCAGTAAGTGACGTTGCACAATTTCAGAAATCGTCCAAGGGCGAGCGTTGTCAGCAGGCAAAGCGGCGGCCACCTTTCATCGTCCACGATCATGCTTTCGCACCATCCCTGAACAATCCATCGTTCGGTTTGATCGACTCCATGCAACCAGTCTGGAAGTTCACGTCGTTTCTTTTTGGAGGCCAGCGCGCGGCCAAGTTTGATTAAAAAGCGATTCAAACGAACTTCAGACTTGCTGGGGTTGGGGACAATTCTTTCTTCGATGCCTTTGGGTGTTTTGACGATTATGGTTTTGTTGTCTTCCCAGAGGCTTCTTAAAAACATTGGTAAGCCAGTAATCTTCAACGCAGACCCGAAGGCCTCGGCTTCGCTTAACATCATTCGTTCAATATCAATTTCTTGTGACCCAATACTTGCGCCGCCGCCTTTTTGACATTTGTAACCCCAGGTTTGAATCATTTGTTTGACCAACGCTTGCTCTCGACTTTGCAGCACGCACAAATAATTTAGCAACCGAGCATCTCCTTGATTTTCAAAAAACGAATCGTGAATCTCTAAACCGCGTTTCTTCAAAGCATCGAAAACGGGAATTCGAATCCGTCTTGGCAATTTGTGTTCTTGTCCGTAGAGGCCATTATTCCAAGCATCCAAATCTTTAGGATTTTTTAGAACTTTGGCTGCAACCGCACAAATTCCTTCCGGAGGCCAGCCATGCTTTAGGCAATCTGCCCATTCATTCCGAACCGTATCAAAAAGATTCTTCGGTATGCGACCAGATTCATATTCTTCCTGGTCTGCTTGCGAAAGTTTTTCAACTCGCTTGTGAAAACCAAAC
>JANYDP010000044.1 GCA_025363535.1 Verrucomicrobiota bacterium
TGGTGAACTCGGCGACCTTCGCGCCCGCCAGACAGTAGTGCAGAAAGTCTGGCATCAGCAGGAGAGACTCAGTGGCCGCGAGTATTTCGGGATTGTTCTTCTGCAATGCAAGCAGTTGATAAAGCGTGTTCAGCTCCATGAACTGCAAACCCGTCGCGGCGAAAATATCTTCACGGGGTACGCGTGCAAAAGTTTTCGGCAACATGCCCCGCGTGCGGACATCGCGATAATGAAACGGCAGGCCGAGCAGTTCGCCGCTTTTGGAGAGCAGCGCGAAGTCCACGCCCCAGGTGTCCACACCGCAGGAGACGACGGATTTGCCGTATTTTTTCCCGGCGGCCATGAGGCCGATCTGGATTTCCGACCAGAGGCCGAGGGTGTTCCAGCGCAGCGTGTCGGCAATGTTCACGCCGCCGTTGGCGAAGCGGTGGAGTTCGTCGAGCTGGATGGTTTTGCCATCCCAGACGCCGGCGATCACACGTCCGCTTTCCGCGCCGAGGTCAATGCCGAGATATACTTGTTGGGCCATGGTTGTGAAAGGTTGTGGACTGCGCGGTCAGAGTTTTTTAAGTGTCACCTGCTCGAATTTCGGCGCGAGGAGATGCTGGAAAATGAAGGCCACGATGTAGGCTCCGGCGCAAATCGAAAACAACACCGCGTACCCGCCGGCGACATTTCCCTCCTTTGTGAAAGAGTCAAGCAACCGCCCAGCCAGCACGGGAAAGGCGATGCCCAGCCCCGAACCCGCCATGCCGCCGAGACCGACCACGGAAGCGACGGCGCGTTTCGGAAACATGTCGGAAGCCGTTGTGAAAAGATTCGCCGACCACGCCTGGTGCGCCGCGCACGCAAACCCGATCAACAGCACGGCGGTCCAATCGCCGACATCCTTGACCATGATGATCGGCAGGACACAGAGCGCGAAGATGAACATGGCGGTCTTGCGCGCCCGCGTGACGGACCAGCCGGACTTCACCAGCGCGCCCGTGACCCAACTCCCGAAGATGCTCAACACCGTGGCCAGGCCGTAGATCGTCGCCAGCATGTAGCCGCTGCTTTTAATGTCGAGATGGCGGGTTTTTTTGAAGAAGTCCGGCAGCCACGTCAGGAAAAACCACCAGACCGGATCGGTCAGCGCCTTGGCCACGATGAACGACCACGTCTGCCGGTAACCGAGGAGACTGAGCCAGGAGATTTTTTCGCCGTCGCGGCTGGTGTCGTCGCGGTCGCTGTTGATGTGCGCGAGTTCAGCGGCGTTGGTGGCGCGGATTTTTTCCGGCACGTTGTAAAACGGCCACCAGAAAAACAGCCAGACAAAGCCCGCGATGCCGGCGAAGATGAACGCCCAATGCCAGCCGAATTGGAGTGCGATGAACGGCACAGCAAGCGGCGCGATGATCGCACCGACGTTGGTGCCGGAGTTGAAGATGGCGGTGGCGGTGGCGCGCTCGCGTTTGGGAAACCACAGCGCGACGGCTTTGATGGCGGACGGAAAGTTGCCGCCTTCACCGAGTCCCAACATGACGCGGGCAAAATAAAATCCGCTGATGCTCGCGACCAGCGAGTGGCCGATGGCCGCGACGCTCCAGGCCGCGATGGAAACCGCGTAGCCGATCTTGGTGCCGTATTTGTCAATCAACCAGCCGAAGATGAGCAGGCTCAAAGCATACGCGCCTTGAAAGAGTCCGTTGGTCAGCCCGAACTGTTCGTTGGTCCAGTGGAGTTGGTCGTCGAGGATGGGTTTGATGAGCGCGAGAATCTGGCGGTCAATGTAGTTGATCGTCGTCGCGAAAAAGAGCAGCGCGCAAACCACCCAGCGATAGTTGGTGCTGACCATGGAAACCGTGGGCGACTCGGGCGTTGCGTTTTCAATATTGGGCTGCTGCATGATGTGTGCTTGTTTAACGGCTGGACGGCCCGCGCACAAGCAGATTGCTCGGCAATTGAGAATAAAAATTGAGTTGCGATGAACCTTCAGTGCGCTGATTTGTCCCGTCGTCCGGAGAAAAAACGAAGGCAGCGGTGCAACGGATGGAGGGCCAGCCCCAGGACCGTCAACGGCGGCGCGTGCTGCACCCCAAAGCTCACGGGACGATTTTCGCCGGGCAGATGCCACGTTCCGAACAGCCGGTCCCAGATGCTGAAGGCCGCGCCATAATTTCCGACGCCGTGGTCGCGGCCTTCGTCCTCCACTTTGGCGTGATGCCACTGATGAAAAATCGGCGAGACCAGCAAGTGCCGCAATGGGCCAAACGTCCAGTTCACGTTTGCGTGAACCAGCAACGCCGCCGCGCCGATGAAGACATTGGCCGCGACCACGGCGGCGGTGGGCAGACCGAGGGTCAGCAGAACAATTCCGATTACAGTGGTGTTCAAAATCTGGCTGACTGGATGCAGCCGCGAGGTGGAGAGCCAGTCGAGTTCCTCGCTCGTGTGGTGGACGATGTGAAACGCCCATAGCATTGGGAAGCGATGGTAGGCGCGGTGAATCCAATATGAGAGGAAGTCGGCGATGACGATGGCCAGTGGCATCTGTGTCAGCGGGGAGAATGAAGCCAGGTGCGCCCGGAACGTCGCGAATGCAAGCCATCCTCCGTCATTTGGAATTGCCAACAACAGCTTGTTCACCGCAGCGAGGGCGAGGGTGATGCCCGCGCTGATCGAGAGCGGATGAATCAGCCAACTGCAAATGTCCACGAGCAGCGGACGCCGCCACCAGCGGTGCGCCTGCGTCGCCGGCCAGCGGGCTTCGACGAGGGTGAACACCACCATCAAGACAACCAGTTGAATGGCGGCGGCGATCACGGGGTGGCGGCGGCTTTCGGTTTGAGCAATGGAAAAGCATTCCACGAATCGCCGGGGCGAATCCGCGCGTTGTATTCGCAGAACGAAACGGGATTGCCCTGCGTGTCGAGCAAGTGATGGCAGCACGCCGAGATGCGATCCTGATCGTAATTGAACCGATCCATGAACGGCTTGATCGCGATGGCAAAGACATCGGTGGAGCGGATGAGTTTGCGTCCGGCCCAAACACCGACGCGACTCACGAGGCTGCTTTCGTTCGTGCCAACGACGTTGCGAAGTTCTGCGGAGTTCAGCAGCGTGCGATTGGAAACGCGGTTCATCGCCTGATCGAGATCAATGTGCCGCGCGATGTTCGCCGTCATGCCGAAGCGTTGAACGAACAGCGTGATCCAGCCGCAATTCGGATGGCTGCATGGAATCGGTTTGAAATCCTCGGCCTGCGTGCGACGACGAAGTTGTGCGGCGACGGCTTTCACGCAATCGGAAAGCGTCAGGCGTTGCAGCGGGTCTTGCGCGAGATCGTAGCGGCCCGAGTAAGTGACCGGCTGCAACGCGACGACTTTCACATGCGGATGGCGCAGGCCGGTCTCAACCACCCAGCCGACTTCATGATCGTTCACGCCGCGCGTGATGGTCATGGTGAGTTGCATGTGGACGCCGTGGCGCGAAAGATTTTCGATGACCTGATCGCGGACGCGCACGGTGTTGGCGTCGCGCATGGCACGGTTGGTTTCGGTTTGCTGCCCGTCGAATTGCAGCAGCACCATCAGCTTGTCGGCAAAGGGTGCCAGCCGCGCGGCGACCTCGGCGTCAGCGAACAGGATTCCATTCGTCGGCAGATAAATTTTCTTTACCGCCTGTCCGTGAAGAAATGCGACCATCTCCCAAAACTCCGGGTGTAGCACCGCTTCGCCGCCGGTGAGCTGCACGGAATCCAGCGCGCCCTTTTGCGCGATGAGTCGGAGCAGGTAGTCCTTGAACGCGGCAAGCGGCAGCTTGCGGTCGCCGCGCGCGTCGCTGTAGCAGACGGGGCAGGCGAGATTGCAGGCGTTAGTGACCTCCACGAGAATGGTGCAGGATTTGTTCGCGGTTTGATCGGCAAAGTTTTCTTCGCTTGCGCCGCTGTTGCGTCCCCCCTCGCAGCAACTGCTGGCGAACGCGGGAAAATCCATCACCTTGTCCGCCGCAAACCGGCGACCCCAGCGATCCTTGTTCGAGAGATGGTAGAAATGTTCGTCGCTTTCAACCAGTGCTTCGGAAAAACCATGTTGATCGCAAACTTTCCGCAGCAGCACCCGTCCACCACGCGTGAAAACCACTGCTGGAACGTGAGCCAGACAATCAGGGCACAGGCTGATCGTAGTTTTGAGCAGCCGCTGAAAGTCGGCGAGTTGGAAAAACTCAACGGCGGACGATTCCACCTGCGCGAGCAATTTTGTTCGCAGCGATTCCAATCGGAGCGTCAGCGGTAGCGTGGAAATTGCTTTTGGGTCAGACATAATTTCCCGCTGCTTCCATCACCGTCGCGCAAATCTGGTAAAGCCACCGCCGGTGTTTTGGCGTGATGTCGCCGAATTGCGCCAGGAATTTCCGCACCTGCCGCTGCGAGAACTTGAGGTTCGCCTTCGCTTCGGCGCGGCGATGCAGGTCCATCACCGTCAGCGCCTCCTTGCGCGTCAGCAGATCAAACACGGTTTCGCGCGTGTAGCTGACGTGCCGGTCTTCATCCGTCTTGGTTCGAGAAACAAGGCTGGCGATAACGTGCTTGCCTGTGCGTTCGCAGGCGTCCATGTGGTAGGCGAAGGACTGCGCCACGCGTTTTTCAAGGTGGTGCGCGTGCGCGAGAAAGTTCGCCAGCTTGCGTCGGCGTGTTTCCGGCGGATCACTTTCCTGGATGTGAAAAGTTCCTGGTGTGAACGAGCGGACGACTTCGTTGAAGACATCGCCCAAGTCCGCCTCGATCACCGGCTGCTCCAGGGTTTTGAGCGCCTGGGAAAAAAGCACGACGTGCTTGTCCTCGTCGGCAGAATGTTGGCGCAGCAGGACGGCGAGTTCCTGCGTCGGTGCGAAGTCACTTTGAAAATAATCGCAGACGCGCTGCGGGTAGCGTTCGCCGCTGCGGTAAAGGTTCAAGAACCAGCCATGCGTGAGCGGATTTGCAACCAGGTCGCGATGAAACCGACCTTTCATGGAAGTAATGACGTTGGCCATCAGCGTTTGGAGGACAGTGCGCAAAAACCCACCAGCAAGCCAAAGCCAATGACCACGATGGCGATCAGCACGACTACGATGATCAGCAGCACCTTGAAAAATTGTTTCAGTCCGTCGTTTTTGTTTTCGTCAGACATGGGACGCCTCCGTGTTGGGTTGGTTGAACTCACGCCAGCTTGGGGGCGGCGCGAGTTTGCGTTTCAGAAAAAATGCCGCGCCCAGCAAAACCATCACGGCCGAAAGCAATTGGTAGCCAGAATAACCGCTGAAGAATTTCGGCGTGTCGCGGATGAACTCGGTGAAAAATCGAAACGTGCCATATGCCATCAGATACACGGCAAACAAATGTCCGCACAAGACGCGTCTCCGCACCATCAATTGAAAAACGACGCCTACGCCCAGTTGGAAAATAATTTCGATCAACTGCGTCGGATACCGCGCCACGCCCGCCGCATCGTGGAACGCGCACCAGCCATCGTAGGGCAGCCCGCCGCAGCAACCCGCGAGCAGGCAACCCACCCGTCCCGTCGCGAGGGTGAACGGCAGCAACGCGGCGAAGCGGTCGTTCGGCGGCATGGTGTAGCCCATGATCGGCTTGGCAATTTCCGCGAACAAAAATCCGCCGATGAGCGCGCCCGTGATCGAGCGCCCGGACCACAGTAGCTCGTGCCAGTCGTTCACGGGCACCCATGGCCAGTGCTGATCGCCGACGAGCACGGAAAGTTTTGCGCCGAGGATCGCGCCGAGGATCGTGACACCTTGCAGCAAATAATACTGCCGCCGCAGCCGGTCTTCGCGAATGTGCCGTGTGACGGGGAACGCCAAAGCCACCAGCACGCCGACACCGACGAAGAGCAGATACGCTGGGTGAAAATAGTTCATGGAAGTTGCAGTCGTTGCAGCCAGTCCGCGCTGATTACTCCGACCACGAAAATCAGAAATCCAAAATGCGTCTTTGCGTGCAGGTCCACTTCTTCCGCCGCCAGCCCGCGATGAAATACAAATTCATCCAGCGCCCGCGCCGTCACGAACAGCACCATGCCGGGAACCACCACGTCGAAATGCCCTAGGTACGCGTGCGGCACGACGATGGTTAGCGCGACGCCCAGCGTGATGTGCAGCAGTCGTTCGGCAAACGGGAGATTACGATGTTGCTTGTGGTGCAGTACGTCGCGGATGCCAAAGTAAAGATACGGCGCGAGACAGAGCGTCAGAAGGCCGGCCCGCGCGAAAAAACTCACAGCGCACCTCCCGCCACGTTGCGCAGATTGTCCAAGGCTTCCGGCAGGTTCCAATGACTTTTTTCCAGCCAGTCCGTCGCCAGCGAAACCACAATGAAGATCAGCAGCGCGAGGTGTTCCTTCGCATGGAGATCGGATTCCTCCGCCGGGATGTCGCGGTGAAAAATGTATTCATCCACGCCGCCTGCGATGGCAAAGATCACCAGCGCGCCCACCACCACGAAATGATGCGCCAGCAGCGCGTGCGTGAACATGATGGCGAGCAGAACCCCGATGGCGGCGTGCAGCAGATGTTCGGTGAGGCTGACTTTGCGCCCGTGCAGGTGGACATCGTGTCCTTCGCTCCGTAGTACAGAAACGGCAGAAAGGAAATGCTCAGAATGGCCACGCGCATGGGCGGAGATTTCCCGACCCCCTTTGGTTTGTCAATCTTTCGCCCGGTCCGTTTTGTTAATCGCAAAGAATGCAGCGAACGCAGGGGAATTTTTTAAAGCCTATTCCACCCTCTGTGTTCTTTGAATTCTCTGCGGTTAAATTTTTACCGGAGTGTTTCCACCGGCGCGGGATCCATGTCGTCGAACGCCTGGTTCTCGCCGCCCATGCCCCAGCAGAAGGTGTACGCTCCCGTGCCGCAGCCGCTGTGGATGGACCAGCTCGGTGAGATCACCGCCTGGCGGTTGGCCACCACGAGATGCCGCGTCTGCTGCGGCGTGCCCATGAAATGCATCACGCGCCGTTTCGGATCGAGATCGAAGTACATGTAGATTTCAGAACGCCGCGTGTGCGTGTGCGCGGGCATCGTATTCCAAACCGCACCTTCCTGGAGTTTCGTGAAGCCTAAAACAAGCTGGCAGCTCTTGATGCCGCCGGTGTGGATGTATTTGTAGATCGTGCGCCGGTTCGCGTCCGCCGGGGAGCCGAGTTCGACGGGCGTGGCGTCTTTCATCTGCGCGTGCGTGGTCGGATGCGTGGCGTGTGCCGGGTAGCTCAACAAAAAATACGCAGCGGGATTGCCCGTTTCCAAACTGAATAACGCAACATTCTGACAGCCGCGTCCGACGTAGAGGGAATCCAGTTTGCCCATCTCATAACCCTTTCCGTCCGCGACGATGGTGCCGGGGCCGCCGATGTTCAGGATGCCAACTTCGCGCCGCTCGCAGAAAAACGCCGACCGCAGTTCCGCGTCCGCCGTCAATTTGAGCGGCAGCTCGCCGGGAATGGCCGAGCCCACAATGGCACGGTCGGCATCGGTATAAACCAGTTCAACTTTGCCCGGCGTGAACAGCGATTCGATCAGGAACGTCGAGCGCAGTTCGTTGGTGTTGAGTTTTTGGTAATCGTTGGGGTGCGGTGAATAGCGGATTTGCATGATGATTAAAGTTTATTTATGCGGAGGAAAGGAGCCGCCAGCCAGTTGAAAAAGTTCGCGGCCGGCCAGCAGAAAAGCGCCGGTGCCGTAAACTTCCGTGTCGGTCGGGAGAAATTTTTTCGGATCGGCACCGATGGGTTGCACATGCTCCAGCTTGCCCTCGGGCGTGACACATTCGACAAGCGCCGACCAGGCCTTGCGCACGACCGGCTCGTAGGTGGGGCGATCCAGTAGATGGTTGTTGATCCCCCAGGCCAGCGCGAACGTGTAAAAGCCCGAGCCGCTGGTTTCCTTGAGCGGATAGGAGTCCGGATCGAGCAAACTGGAACGCCACAAGCCATCCGCCTGCTGCAACGAGGCAATCTTCGCCGCCATTTCCTGAAACTGCGTTTCGTAAAACTTCCGGCGCGGATGTTCCGGCGGCAGATACGTCAGCACACGCGCCAGCCCGGCCAGCACCCAGCCGTTGCCCCGGCTCCAGAAGATTTTCCTCCCGTTCGCCTCGCGCTTTTTGAAATAAGTACTGTCGCGGAAATAAAGATGCTCATTGGTGTCATAAAGAAAATCGGAGGTCGCCCGCCATTCGTTGTCCATGAAGTCGAGATAACGCTGGTCGTCCGTGGCTTTCCAAAGCCGGATCCACGCGGGCGGCCCCATGAAGAGCGCGTCGCACCACGACCAGCGATCCCCGGCATGAAGAGTTTTGAAATCGAGCACGTTGGTTGCCGGATGCGCGAGAATGTAATCGAACCGCTCCTTCACCGGGCCGAGCATCGCCGGGTCACGATCCTGCAAAAATAATTCCAAATATGTCTGGCCGACGCAATGATCGTCCGCATGATAGAGGCGCGACCCCAGTTGCCAGCCGAATTTTTTGCCCACCGAAACCATCGCGTCGTGATACTTCGGCGTGCCGGCGATTTCATCAAGCGCCATGACACCCGTGTAAAGCGCGCCGTAGGTCCAGGTGTTTTCCTTGTACTGCGCGGCCGTCGGCGAGGGATGCGCGAGCTGCCAGTCGGCCACCAGCTTCATGGTGGTGAGAATCACGGACGGAGAAACTTCGGCGGAAGGTTTCGCATTGGAATTTGCCGGCTGCGCCTGCATGGACGTGGCGGAAACTACCAGAATCAAAAAGGCGAACATTTTCATCGGTTGATTGCCGACCGGTTTTGTCGTGTCGAGCCAGCATCTTGACGAATCTTTTTTTTCAGTCAACCCGCCGTTTGTTCTACGCCCGGAATCAAACCAGAAAAATCGTCAACTTCTTCGGCCCGTGCGCGCCCAGCACCAGAATCCGCTCGATGTCGCCCGTGCGACTCGGCCCGGTGATGAACGACATCATGCTCGGATAATTCGCGCCGTATTTCTGCTTCAAGAATTGAAACGCCGCCGGCAAATCGCGCAGCAACTGTTCACGCCGCGCGATGACCACATGATGCGGCGGCAGCACGGACAACGCCCGCCCGCCCGCGCTGCGATTCGTCACCAGCACGCTGCCGGTCTGCGCGACAAGCGCGTCGCACTCGGTGATGCCGGCGTTGCAGGCTTCGAGTTCATGCACGTCGTATGTGGTATCCGTTTTCACAACCGGCAGGCCGAGCGCCCCGGTCGTGAAGTCAGTCAACTCACCCTGATGCGTGGCAATTTTTTTCCAGCCTTCCGAGTCGCGCAATTCGACCAGCCGCTGAAGCAGTTCATCCCGACTGTTCACCGCAAAAAAATCCACCTTCAAGTTCGCGGCGTTTTCCCGGAAGCAGGCAAGCTGGTCTTCAAAGGAATCATTGACCGGCGGCAGCCACTGCCGGGCCGGCGCCGACGGTGACGATTTATGCGCCTGTACAGTCGCTTGGCCGTGATGGCCGGGCACCGGCGCAATCACAGTTAACGCTTCGCGGATGCGGCCAAATATTTTTTCGCGTTCGGTCATAGGTTCGGTGAAACAGGTGAACCACGAAATGCACCAAACACACGAAAAGGAAACCAAGCGCTAATGCCTTTGTCCGATTTCGTGTGATTCGTGTATTTCGTGGTTATCTTCATTTCCTGGCTTTCCAAAATTCCTTGAATGATTGCGGCGCGATCTTCGGGGTCTCGCGGGTTCTTGTCCACGAGTACGCCGGGTCAAGTCGCGTTCCCTTCACGAGCGGATGCAGCTTCTGTCCGACGCGTCCGAGCGGCGCGATCAGTTTGTAAAGCGCCGGACGGTTGAAGATGAAGCCGAAAGCTTTGAAGCCCAGCCGCCACGCGAACGCTGGTTTCTCCTGCGCGGCATTGCGGCGGTTTTGCAGCAGATGATGCGCGAGATCAATTTTCACCGGACACGTTTCCGTGCAGGCACCGCAGAGGGAACTTGAATTTGAAAGGTGTTTCCAGTCCTGCAACCCACGCAGATGCGGCGTTATCACCGAGCCGATCGGACCGCTGTAAGTCGTGCCGTAAGTGTGGCCGCCGACGTTACGAAAGATCGGGCAGACGTTCAGGCAGGCGCCGCAGCGGATGCAGTGCAGCGCGTCGCGTTGCTCAGGATCGGCAAGGAGTTCCGTGCGGCGGTTGTCGAGCAGCACGACGTGGTATTCTTCCGGGCCGTCGGATTCGCCGGGCTGACGCGGGCCGCCGTACATCGTGTTGTAACAGGTCAACGCCTGACCGGTTCCCGAAGTCGCGAGCAGCGGCAGAAACAGCGCGAGGTCTTCAAGCTTCGGCAAAACTTTCTCAATGCCCAGCAGCGTGATCATCGTCTTGGGCAGCGCGGCGGTGAGGCGGGCGTTGCCTTCGTTTTCGGTGATGGAAATCATGCCCGTCTCGGCGATGGCGAAGTTCGCGCCGGTGAAACCGATGTCGGCGGTGAGGTATTTCTGGCGCATCACGCGGCGGGCGACCATCGTGAGTTCTTCGGGGCTGTCGGAGGAAACTTCCTTCAATTCGCGCTCAAACAGTTCGCGGATTTCGCCGCGCGTCAGGTGCATCGAGGGAAACACGATGTGATACGGCGGTTCGTGCAAAAGCTGCATGATGAACTCGCCGAGGTCGGATTCCACCACGGTCAACCCTTCCTTCTCCAGCGCGTCGTTGAGGTGGATTTCCTCCGAGGTCATCGCCTTGGACTTGATGATCGAGCGCGCCTTTTTTTCGCGGACGATGCCGATGATGATCTCGCGGGCCTGTTCGCTGTTGCTAGCCCAATGGACTTTGGTGCCGCGCGCTTCGAGCTTGGCGACGAATTCTTCAAGATATTTGTCGAGATGATTGAGTGCTTCCCACTTCGTCTCGGCGGCGGCCTGCCGCGCGGCCTGGTAGTCCTGAAACGCGCCGCGCGATTTGTCGCGGACAACCTCATATTTGCTCAACGCCGTCTGGATGATCGCGCGATGACGCAGATCGTGCGTGAGGATTTCGGCCTGCTGATTAAATTTTTGAACCGGGGAACTCATGGGATTTTAACCGCAGATGGGCGCGGATAAACGCAGATAAAGAACGGCCAGATACCGGGATTCAACAAACAGCTTTCAAATCTGCGTTTATCTGCGTTTATCTGCGGTTTAATAACAGCCTTCATTTGCTGGTCAAAACTTCCGCGAGGTGAATCGTTTTCAATTTCTTCCCCTGCTTGTCGAGCAAACCTTGCACATGCATCAGGCAACTGGAGTCGTTCGACACGATGTATTCCGCGCCGGTCTCGGCGGCGGAGGCGCATTTCACGTCGCCCATCGCGGTGGAGATCATCGGAAACTTCGCCGCGAACGTGCCGCCGAAACCGCAGCACACTTCGTCCTTCATCTCGACGAGTTCGAGGTCACGCACCTTGGCCAGCAACGCGCGCGGACCTTTCTTGAGTCCCAGTTCACGCAGCCCGTGACAGCCATCATGGAACGTAACCTTGTGCGGAAACTTCGCGCCGAGATCGGTCACGCCGAGTTTGCTCACCAGGAAGTCGGAAAACTCCCAGCACTTCGCGGAAAGTTTTTTGGCATCAGCTTCGTGTTCCGTGCCGGCGAAGAGTTGCGGATAAAAAACCTTGATCATCGCGCCGCAGGAACCGGAGGCAATGACGACCGCCTCGGCATTTTTCAGCCGTTGCAACACCGGCAGCGCGACGACGCGTGCCTCGTCCCAGTAACCGGAGTTGAACGCCGGCTGGCCGCAGCAGGCGAGTTCGGCGGGATACTCAATCTTGTGCCCCAAGCCTTCGAGCAACTGCACGATGCTGATGCCGACGCGCGGGAACATCAGATCCACAAAGCAGGGGATGAACAAAGTAACGGTCATGACAATTTATTTTGCATTGGGAGCCGCCGAATCGAAGCCGGATGATAAATTCGTCGGCCCGCAAACCAAGCACAAAACGGAAGCGGCCTGATCATTCGTGCGCCGTTGAACCATTACCCGGCTCACCCGCTGCCGGTTTCTTCGCCGCGCGCTGTTCGCTGAAAAAACTTTTGAGCAATGCCCGACATTCCTCCAGCCGCACGCCGCTGGTGATTTCGCAGCGATGATTCAACGTCGGGAATTGCAGCAGATTCAACGCACCGCCCGCCGCCCCGCCCTTGGGATCGCCCGCGCCGAAGACCACGCGCGCGAGCCGCGTGTGGACAATCGCGCCCGCGCACATGGGGCAGGGTTCCTTGGTGACGTAGAGCGTGCAATCGGTGAGCCGCCAGTCGCCCGCGGCGTTTTGCGCCTGCGTGAGCGCGAGCATCTCGGCGTGGGCGGTGGCGTCCTTGAGCAACTCCACCTGGTTGCTCGCGCGGGCGATGATGCGGCCTTCGCGCACGATGACTGCGCCCACGGGCACTTCCTCCGCCTCGTAAGCTTTGGCGGCCTGGCGCAACGCCTCGCCCATGAAGTACGCGTCGCTTTGCAGGTCAATGATCGGCTCGTCCATGCCCAAACAATGCAGAATGAAGAATGAAGAATGAAGAATTAAATTCAGGCACGAAACAACCGGCCAGCCACCGGAGCGGGGCGATGAACCAAGTCGGCGGGGGAATTTTCCAGGAGAAGAGTTGCAGCCTAGCAGCTTGTTAGGTGTCACTTGTCCGTCAACTTCGCAAACCATATTCGATAGGGGTTGATAACTCTGGCGCGTCGTGTCCAGTTCGTGCTACTGCCCCATGACTGAAAGAGCGCACCGTCACGAAAGCGGAGGCGGGCAATCACCTTGTCCTCTCCCTCCAATGGCGACCAATACAGATCCGAGTGAGGAAGTCCCATCATCTCCCACTCTCCATCGTGCCGACGAACCGTAAACGAACGGTGCTCTGGCACTCCATGACCGGGTGAATACTGAAAATATCCATCACCCTCCACACGGATAAATGTGTCGTGGCCACAGGCGCAGCGCTCGCCCTCGAAGTAACCGCTCGTGCCGCTGGCTGACCCTGCCGTAAAAACAATCGGTGACACAAGAACCACTCCCAGCGTGATAGCTGCTCCAATCATCCATTTGCGCGTGGTCGTCACGGTGACACCTAACGATCCAGAACTGAGCCACGGCCACGGCAACCGTCCGTGAACCGGCGACCGCAGCGCGAAACCGAAGGCGTAAAAGCCGTTGGCTCCAGTGAGAGCCTGTGTGAAAACTCTTGGTTCATGGGAAACCTTTTACGCC
>JANYDP010000049.1 GCA_025363535.1 Verrucomicrobiota bacterium
GGCAACTATTCCATTCTGGCTGGATGGACTTCGCGCAATAACATTCCCACTAGTTTCTCCGTAACCGCGCTTCCCAACGTCAATTGGGCACCGTCCTGCCCGGTTAGCGGTACGATTCCAACAGTGACATTCGGCGCTGGCGGATTCTCGCTGAATAACAATTTCCATGAGCGCCACACCACAGCCGCAGTCCGCGATCTGGCCGTAGATCTGACCATCAAATTGCCGCCGCCGCTCAAGACGCCGTGCTGCGGACAGCAGATGACTTATGTGATCATTTATCAAAACAATGGCAGCACTGCGTTAACGGGTACTAAATACATGGACTTGTATTTTCCCGAAGGCGCTGGCTCCGGATTGGTTGCTTACAATTCGCAAACCATGTCGCTGGGGACTACGCCAAGTACGATGCTAACGGGGCATCGAAAGTACCTGCTCCCCGCGACGATCAATCCGGGTGCCCGCGGCAACATCACCGTCACGGTGACAGTGAACGCCTGCGGCGGCGGCACCCCGTGGTTCAATGCGACGGCCACAGCGACTATTCCCGGCAACAATTCTCCTGCCTTGTTCAAAATAGTGATCTGACTTCTTCGAAGAACGTGCAGGCAACCTGCTCCCTGGACCCGAATGACAAGCAGGTAAGTCCCAAAGGTTGCGGGCCGGAAGGTTTCATCCCGGCCGGACAGCCGTTGACTTATTATGTCGAGTTCCAAAACGTAGGCACCGGGCCGGCTTACCAGGTGATTGTGGACGACATCCTCACATCAGCGCTGGACGTGTCCACCGTCAAAGTCCTTGGCAGCAGCCATCCGGGCAGCTTTACGGTGACTGGCCAGAAGCTGGAGTGGATTTTCCCCGACATCGAATTGCCTCCGGCTTCGGAAGATGAACCCAACAGTCACGGCTATGTGAAATTTCAGGTGTTGCCACTCGCCAGCAATCCCATTGGCACTGTCATCACCAACACCGCGAAGATTATTTTTGACCTAAATAATCCGATCCTCACAGCCACGACCACCAACACCATCAGCGCCAGTCCATTGCCGGTTGCGTCCTTCTCGGTGACGCCGGCGGTCGGGTTCGGCTGGGCATACCAACAGCTTCACCTACACGGGCGGGAACACTGGCGCGACCTACTCTTGGGATTTTGGCCCGGACGCTACGCCTTCGACTTCCACCGCCCAAAATCCGACCGGCGTTGTGTTCGCCACGGAGGGAGACAAGCTGGTCAGCTTGCAGGTGAGCTTGGGCGCTTGCCAGACCGAACCCGCAGTCCAAATCCTGCATGTCGGCGTGCCTACATTGACGGCTGACATGGTTGACGGCCAAATGGTGTTGTCCTGGCAAGGGGCCGGCTTTCACCTTCAGGAAAGGACTGATTTGCAGCCAGCCACGCCCTGGACGGCGTCATCCGCCACAGTGACACAAATCGAATCTTCTTACGCGGCTACGCCGGTCGTTGACAGCGCTTCGAAGTTCTATCGCCTGAGTCAGGTGGCACCTTAGTTCAAACCGAGTCCGAATGGTTTTCGGGTCGGCGGTTCGTTGCGTGGAACATGCTTCGAATCGCCGACTTGCGTACACGTTGAGCGTGCTTGCCTCCCGCCAGATGTTTGCTACCTTCCGCGCCGACCAGAAACTGTAACCAAAAACTCGAAACAAACTTTCATGAGCGTTTTAATTGTCGGCACCACCGCACTAGATTCCATCAAAACCCCGAAGGCGGAAAATCCCCGTCTGCTCGGTGGCTCGGCCAGTCACGCCGCAGTAGCCGCCAGTTTTTTTGCGCCGGTCAATCTGGTGGGCGGCGTCGGTGAAGATTTCCCCAAAAAATACGTCGAGCTTTATCGCAGGCACAAAATTGATCTCCAAGGCTTGCAGACCTTGCCGGGCAAGACGTTTCACTGGTCGGGCGAATACGAGGTGAACATGAACAACCGCCGCACGCTCGCCACCGATTTGGGCGTGATTGAAACCTACTCGCCGGTGGTGCCCAAGGCTTACCAGAAATCGCCGTTTGTCCTGCTGGCGAACATCGCGCCAGCGTTGCAGAGCCGGGTGCTGGATCAAATCTCGCGCCCGAAATTTGTCGTGGCCGACAGCATGGATCTCTGGCTGAACATCGCGCTGGCGGATTTGCTGAAGCTGCTCAAGCGCGTGGATGGATTCGTTTTGAACGACAGCGAGGCGCAGTTGCTCACGAAGGAAGACAACATTTTCAACGCGCTGAAGAAGATTCATCAGCTTGGGCCGAAATACGTGATTATCAAACAGGGTTCGCACGGCTCGATTCTTTCCAGCCCCAAAGGTTTGTTCATCTGTCCCGCGTATCCGTTGAAGAAGGTCGTGGACCCGACCGGCGCCGGCGACTCGTTTGTCGGCGGCATGATGGGTTATCTCGCGTCGGCGCGCGGTTCCGTTGATGCGAACATCCGTCGTGCGATGGTCTATGGCAGCGTGACGGCGTCGTTCTGCTGCGAGGGTTTTGGATTGAACACTACGACGAAGACCAAACGCGCCCAGATCAACCAGCGAGTGAAGGAACTGGAAAAGCTGACGAAGTTTTAAGGTGCCGCCAAAAGAAACTCTTTCGCAGCGGCGTACTCTTTCGGTGAAACTTGAACTCGAACATAACCGTAAGTGTTCAAATTCCACATCACCGCCTGCATGAGAAACTGGTCTGGAATAAATGCGTAAATCCCAGCCGCCTCAAGCTGGCTTACAATCATCTCGGCCTCCAACAAGGTGCGGCACCTCGTTAGCACAACCAGATCTTTCAGCATGTCGGCAGGCGACAGCGGGATAAATTCCTGTTCGTTCAGTTGGAAGGATTCCGCCGGTGATTCCAGCTGTGGAACCCCGGCTTTTACATCCTTGAAGTCAGAAGTTCCGCACTCCGAACATTGCGCCACGCCGTCGTCGTTCTCCCGTCCGCAGTAAGCGCATGTTTTCATATTCAGAATGGTTTCAACTCACAAACTTCGGCTCTTGAACCGGGCCGATTCCATGCTTGCGGAGGAGCTCGATGAACTTCTTCAACCCGCGTTTCTCATCCGCGCCGAGATGGAAGTGGATATGCCAGCCCAGATAATCCTGGCGGAATTCCTGAGTGTATTCCGTGCGGCTGGCGATGATGTGTTCGAGCGTGTCGAGTCCGAAGGCCTTCGCTTGGATCAGATGGCGGCGCAGTTTTGAATTCTCAATTCCCCGACGCAAAGCCCACACCGCATAGACAAACGGCAGCTTCGTCAGCTCGAACCACGCTGCGCCCAGATCAAAAATCTCGTGCGTGTGCGTGCCGAGCAGGAAATCCAGCGCCGGATCGCCGATGAGCAGGACAAAATCTTTTTCCCGGGCCGCCGCGTAGTTTTCCAGCGGCTTGAACTCCGGCTTCAACCCGCGTTCGGCCAGGAGGACTTTCAGCAGGTTCACGCTCGTCAACGAAGCCGTGTCGCAAAACACTTCCGTCACTTCCCTGATCGGCTTCCGGTGCGCGAGCAAAACGCTTTTGACTTCGCCGAGTGACGCAATGGCAATCCCGTCGAGCACGTCGTAACGGTCGTTGAACAAAACTTCCGTCACGCTGACGAGCGCAGCGTCCAGTTCATCGCGTTGCAGCATGGCCGCAAGCTTGGACGGCACGTCGAAATGGATTTCATCCTCCAACCCGCGCGTCAGCGGCACGGCGTTGAGATAGCGCACGGAGCCGACGCGGCACGGCGCGAGGGACTGCTCCAACCCAGCCTCGTGTTCGCGATTCGCGGTGAGAAGGTCGCGCTCCAGTCGGCGCGCGATTTCGTCCGGGGACTCCGGCGCGGCCAGGCGGAGTTTGGGAGCGTCTTCGGAAGCCATGCGTTACCGGGCTTTCAGCCGCAGAACCGTGATGGAATACGGCGGAAACGTGCGCGTGAAGCGGGTGCCAAGCCCGTCCACCATTGAGGTGACAGGCGCGATCTTGTTTGGCTCGGTGATGGAATTGGTGTCCTCCGGCGTACTGGCGCTGAGAACAATCGCGTTGCCGCTGGCGTCAATGGCGGGAACGCCGCCAACCTCCACTTGAACGTCCTGCGCCGCGCCACCGCTGTTCACCACTTTCAAAATGATCGTTCCGCTCTGCGTTTCCCGCGTGGCGTTGTAGAACAGCGTCGGGACTTTTTGCACCGGTGGAAGATTGGTGGAGGTTGCTCCAGTGCGCCGGGACGCTGGCGGCTGCCAGTCGCGCGTGGGAAGGTTTTCGGCGGTGGCCGTCAGCACCACGTCGCCCCGATTGGCACTGAACATCTTCTGCGCGTGGTAAGCGGGCGAGCCGTAGCTGGTCATCGCGTCGTAACCGATCAAGTCGGTGCGCCATTGCATCGCGCCGGGATTCACGTTCACAAAGAGCGGCGCGTAACAGTGCATGACGACGAGGTCCGAGTTGCGCTCCATGCCCGTCATCCACGCGGCGTCGCCCAGCGCGGCGTTCATGTTCGGCGTCGGCGCGCCTTCGCGGGTGGCCCATTCGCCGACGAATATTTTCGGGCCGGTGCGGGCCGTGTTGTCGTAATGATGCGTGTCCGATTGCATCTGCATCGAGGTGCGATAGAAATGATCGTCAATCACGTCCGGCGTGCGGGTTGAAACCTTCGTCGTGGCGATGAGTTGCAGCTTGGGATACTTCGCTTTGATCGCGTCGTAGATTTGCGCGAAGCGTCCGTCGTAACTCCCTGAGCGGTCGAACCAGTCTTCATTGCCGATCTCGACGTATTCGAGCGGGAAGGGCGCGGGATGTCCGTCCTTGGCGCGGCGCGCACCCCAAGTGGTGCTCGTGTCGCCGGTCACGTATTCGATTTCGTCCAGCGCGTCCTGCACATACGGATTCAAGTCCGGCCCCGGCGTGACATGCTGGCCGCGCAACGAATAACCCGCATACACCGCCAGCACCGGTTCCATCTTCAAGTCCTCGCACCAGCCGAGAAATTCCAACAAGCCCATGCCATCGGTGGACCAGTAGCGCCAGCCGTCGTTCATGTGACCGGGCCGTTCGGAAATGTCGCCGATGGTTTTCTTCCAGTCGAAGCGCGTGGCGATGGTGTTGCCTTCCAGATAATTTCCGCCGGGAAAACGCAGGAACGACGGCTGCATGTCCGCGAGCAATTGCATGATGTCCGGGCGATTCCCGTTCGCGCGGTTCTTGAATGTGGGCGGGAACAGCGACACCTGGCTGAACCACACCGGGCCGGGCTTCCACCAGAGTTTCGCCCACCAGCCCTTGGGCTGGGCGGTGGTGATCACCAATTTGTTGTCCTTCGACGGCGTGCTGTTGCCCGTGGTCAAAGTCACTTCATACTTCCGCCACCTTTTGGAAACGGCGGGCACCACCGCGCTGGCCTGCGTGATCGTGGCTTGCCCCAGCTTCCATTCAAACGCCAGCGCTTTCTTGGAATTGTCGGGTGCGACCGCGCTGATCTTGACCGTCGCGTCATTTGTGCCGAGGACGCTGACCAGGCTGACCGTCAGCGGGCCGCTGGAACTTTTTGCCTTCGCATAAAACGACGCATGATAAGTCGTGTTCGGGCGGACTGGAATCCCCCAGAAGCCGTCGTTCGCAATTCCCGCTGGAGAATTTTTTGCGGCCTTGGCCGTGTCCACCTTTAAGCTCACGTTCAGCGCCGAATTGAGCGGTTGGTTGGTGTCGAGCGCAATGACTGCGCCGCCCACGGCGCTCCAGAAGAGTGCGTTCGTGGGACTCGCCTTGAACGTGCGATTGCGGATCAACTCGCCGTAAAGCCCGCCTTCGTAGGAATAATTGATCTCCTCCGTCATCAGCCCGTAAAGCTTGGGGCTGACCTTGGCGGCGATCTGGTCCGCCTGGATTTTCAACACCGTCACGGTATTCGTGGTTTGCGCGGACAACTCGTTGGCGGACAGGCTGGCGAGCAGCAGGGCGAGGGCGAGTTGCCGAAGACGTTGCGTTAAAGTGCGGTTCGTTTGCATGGGCAAAACTTTGGTCGGCGGCCCGGCGAAAGTCCATTGTAAAGATGCGGCGGCGGCCGTGCTGGCATCGTTGCCCGGCGGGTTGCTGGGGCAATCAAGCAACGCTTCGTTGGCAGCCTATCCTGATGTTAGGCAGAGCGTCGTGCATATATCTTACTTAAAATCACCCAGCCAATCAAAAAGAACCAGAGAAAGGCAAACACAGGAGTCAGGATAAACTCGGTGCCGCTCTCATGTGCCAACATATCTGTCAGCATACCAACCGCTCCGGCAAACATGACAGCAGGATAAATCAAAACCAAACAGACGTGACTGCCAACACCATCGTATCCATATCTCGAAATGACTCCATAAACGAGACCAAGGGCAACGAGTGCCAATGTCCCTGCTATGATGCCAATCTTAAACTTTGTCATATCGGTGGCGTCTCCGCGCTGCCTAACGATCCAGAACTGAGCCACGGCCACGGCAACCGTCCGTGAACCGGCGACCGCAGCGCGAAACCGAAGGCGTAAAAGCCGTTGGCTCCAGTGAGAGCCTGTGTGAAAACTCTTGGTTCATGGGAAACCTTTTACGCC
>JANYDP010000065.1 GCA_025363535.1 Verrucomicrobiota bacterium
GAGGTCGGGTACGCCGCCGAGGTGATTGAACGGGTGCAGGCGCTGAACTTGAAAAAAGATTTTCCGCGCGACCCGGAAAGCTGCGTGCTGGAAGACGCGCTCTGCCTGGTTTTTCTGGAACACCAGCTGGCCGATCTCGCCAGCAAGACCGAGGATGAGAAAGTCATCACCGCGCTGCAAAAGTCGTGGCAGAAAATGACGTCCGACGGCCACGCCGAGGCGCTGAAGCTCACCTACGGCCCGCGCGAAAAGACGCTGCTGCAGCGCGCGCTGGCTTCGGTCTGAAACGACTTTGGTAAGCGCAACTCCGGCCCGGCAGCGAGCATGGCCCGACACACGGAATTTTTTTCCAAGCCACACCCGCCCCCGCCCAAGCAGGTGGGAAAATGAGCCGGGCCGGAGTTGCGTTCACCAGAAATTTCAGGACGCGCGTTCATGCTGGGTTCTGATTTGAATTTTGACCGGGTGGCTCCGGTAGGATTGCGCGAACCACCGAACCGCGACCACCAGCCAGCCCGCGCGCGCGGGCATCGGCCGCTGCCGGTCGGCGGATTTCCAGTTGAACTGCCTGGCCAGGGAAGCCCGGCGGCCGAAGTTGCGGCGCCGCAAGGCCCGCAGCCGCCGGAGCAGGAAGGCCAGGCGACCGGACCGGGGCGGGGTGAGGTGGACGACGGCGAGAGGGGGTGTTCGTTTCATAGGTTTTGTTGCGATGGTTTTCACCAGGTTCATTCTGTCCGGTTACTCTTTACTTGGGGAAAACTTGGAAAAGGTGGCGAACAAAGTTTTACCCTTGCGTGACCGGAGCGGGGGAATCGTCCGAGGCACAAAAGTGAAGGGCCCGGGCCGAAGCCCGGGCTTGCACATCAACTAACAACAAAGCGCGCTTTTACGAACCGTGCACACGAAAAGATTTCCGCCCCGCGCCCAACCGCCGCGCGGCGGTGTGATTCATGAAAAAAGATCTGACCAACGTCACTCCCCGGGCGGCGGCGGAAACGCCCGTTGGGAGCGACGCGGCTTCTGAGAAGCTCTGGCCGGAAGGACTGCTGGCGATGCTGGTGACGGTTTTTTCATGGTCTCTGGTTCTAGCTCGCGGTCTGGTGCGTGCTCGTTTTTTCTTTCCACTCATTACTTGGTGAAAAAAGCGCCAAGGTGTCGGAATGGTTTCAACTTTTTCAGGCGGTCCCGGCAAGCCGGGAAACCTTGTCGCCGGCGCGGTGTTTGCCTAGAGTGCCCCGGTTGCCGGATTCAAAGCCCATGCCCGAAGTCGCCGATCCCGATGCCGCCCTGATGCTCCGTGTCAAACAGGGCGACACGGCCGCGTTCACCGAACTCGTGGAGAAATACCGGCAGCCCGTCATGAACGTCGTCTATCGCATTCTGCGCGACGCGACCGAGGCCGAGGATCTCGCGCAAAATGTGTTCGTGCAGGTTTACAAGTCCGCCGAGCGCTACGAAATCTCCGCCAAGTTTTCCACCTGGCTCTTCACCATCACGCGCAATCTGTGCCTCAATGAAATCCGCCGCCGTTCGCGGCATCCGGCTGATTCCCTCGACGCCACCCACGCCGAGGATGACGACCAGCCGCTACGGCAATTCGAGGACAAAAAAAATGTCTCGCCCCCCGAAACTCTCCTGCACGGCGAGCTGACGCAAAAGATCGAAGCCGCGCTCGGCGAGCTCCCGGAAAACCAGCGCACCGCCATCCTGCTATGCCGTCAGAACGACATGAGCTACGAGGAAATCTCCGAAGTGCTGGGCTGCTCGCTGTCCGCCACAAAATCCCTGATCCATCGCGGCCGGGAAACCTTGAAGGCCAAGCTCAAACCCTATTTGAAAACCGGCGACTGGAGCGCCTGAAATCAGATGAAACTTTTTCCACCACCCGGTTTTAGATGAAAGGATACATGAACGACCCGTTCACCAAACTACTGGAAGCAAGCTGGCAGCGTGCGCTTACCCCTGCCGAGAGCGCCGAACTCCGCGCCTGGCTCGCGACCCATCCCGAAGCCCGGGCCGACTGGGAAGCCAACGCCGCATTGAGCCGTGCCCTCGACAACCTGCCCGATGCGCCGGTACCGTCGAACTTCACCGCCCGCGTCCTGCAGGCGGCCGAGCTTGAACAAGCCGCCCGGCAACGCGATACTAAAACGAAGCTTCCCCGGTCATGGCTTGCCTGGTTGCCCAAAGCCGCCGTGGCCGCCGTGTTTGTGGTGATGAGTTTGATGGCCTTTCGCGAAGCAAGTTATCAGAAACAACAGCGGTTTGCCCGCAGCCTCAAGACCGTCACCGCCGTGGCTGCGCTGCCGGGGCCGGAGGTGTTGCAGGACTTCGAGGCCATTCAACAATTAAGCCCGACACGTCCGCCCGATTTGGAATTGCTCGCGTTGCTCCAATGATTTTTTTCCGCCCCAAATTGTCTGCGCTCGTTGCCTGCCTGGTGATGCCGTGGCTGGTGGTGGCCGCGACCAACGCGCCTATGGCATCCGCCGACCTCAGCCAGATTCTCCCACCGCCGCCGCCCCTCATTGAGCAAAAATCTCCCGTGACCCTGTTTCGGAATCTGCTGGCCCTGACGCCGGGCGAACGTCGTCAGTCTTTGAGCAACCGCCCGTCGGAAACTCAAAAAAAACTCCTCGCCAAAGTGCGCGAATACGAATCGCTCAAGCCGGACGAGCGCGAGGTGCGCCTCCGCGCCACGGAATTGCAGTGGTATCTGCAACCCTTGATGAACCGGCCGTCCACCAATCGCGCCGTGCGGCTCGCCACCATGCCTGAGGACATGCGCCGACTGGTCGAAGAGCGGCTGGCCCGCTGGGACATGCTGCCGCCGCCGATGCAGGAGGAGTTGCTGAACAATGAAATGACGGCGCGCTATTTCACCCAGCTTGAATCCGCCACCGCCGAGCAGAAACAAAAAATTCTCGCGCAGATGTCGGCGGAGCGGCGGGCGAAATTGGAAGCGGGGTTGGATCATTGGCGCGAACTCTCCGTGGATCAGCGGGAAAAAACCCTCGCGGGCTTCAATGCTTTTTTCGAACTGACGCCCGGCGAGAAACAAAAGGCGCTCGCCTCGCTGTCCGCCGCCGAGCAGCAGCAGATGGAGAAGACCTTGCAGAGTTACGCCAGCCTGCCGCCGGCGCAGCGGGCGCAGTGTCTCCGCTCGTTTGAAAAATTTGCCGGCATGAACCTGGAGGATCGCCAGGCGTTTTTGAAAAATGCGGAGCGGTGGAAGCTGATGTCCCCGTCCGAACGCGAGTCCTGGCGCACCTTGGTCAAGTTCGCGCCGATGTTGCCGCCAGCGCCAACGCCGGTTCTCCTGCCGCCGCGTTTACCTGCGCCCCGACCACTGACGCGGCCAGCGGCGGCGATGGCGACGAATGGGAATTAAGACTCTTGGAGAATCTTATCAACTATCTCCCTGTATTATCTTGGCTGTGCGAAATGCTCTGGAATCGTTTCATCTCCGCAAACGCGGCATCCGTCTTGGACTGACGCCACCGCCACAAAGTATGAAATAAGCCAAGTGAGGCAATCTCTAGCTTCGGGAAATGCTTGGTCGCGACGCGAAATGCCGCCGCTGCCGCCGGAAGCTTGCCGTCGCCTACAAAATATTCGCTGCCAGTTCCGCCAACTCCGAGCGTTCGCCCTTTTGCAGTTCGATGTGCGCCGCGAGCGGTTCGCCCTTGAACTTGCTGACGATGTAGTTGAACCCGTTCGACGAGCCGTCCACGTACGGGTTGTCAATCTGGTAGGGATCGCCGGTGAAAATGATTTTCGTGCCGGTGCCGACGCGGGTGACGATGGTCTTCACCTCGAGCGGCGTGAGGTTCTGCGCCTCGTCAATGATCATGAACTGGTTCGCAATGCTGCGGCCGCGGATGTAGCTCAAGGCCTCCACCACGATGCTGCCGGAGCGCATCAGATCGCCGCTGCGGCGATGGTCGTGGCCCATGTTCAGGTCGCTCAACATTTCCAGCGCGTCGTGAATCGGCTGCATCCACGGCGCGAGTTTTTCCTCAAGCGACCCCGGCAGGAAGCCGAGTTCCTTGCCCATCGAAATGGTCGGACGCGCGACGACCACGCGGCGGAATTCGCGGTCCAGCACGGTGCGTTTCAAACCGGCGGCCATCGCCATGAGTGTCTTTCCCGTGCCGGCCTTGCCCATGAGCGTGACGAGTTTGATGCGGTCGTCGAGCAGCGCGTCGAAGGCGAAGTGCTGCTCGCGGTTGCGCGGCTTGATGCCCCAGACGCCTTCGCGGCAGTCGAGGACAGGCACCAATTTTTTCGCCGTGGCATCCACCTTGGTCAGGGCGGTGCGCTTGGGATTTCCTTCCTCGATGAGCGTGACGTATTCGTTCGCAAAATATTTTTTGCCGCCGTTCAATTCGAGTTCGCCATTGGTGCGGAACGCGGCGAGTTGCGCCGGGGTGACCGTCATTTCAATCACACCCGTGTAGAGATCCTTGATGTGGACGCGGTCGGTTTCATAATCCTCAGCCTGCAAGCCGAGCGCGTTGGCTTTGATGCGGAGGTTGATGTCCTTGCTGACGAGAATGACCGCGTTCTTCGGCTGGGATTTTTGGATGCCGGCGGCGAGCGAGAGGATGCGGTTGTCCACGGTGTTGCCGTTGAACATGGCTTCGGCGCTGGTCTGGCCGTTTTTTTGGAAAATGATTTTCAACTTGCCGCCGTTGGGCAATTTCACGCCTTCGCTCAGGCTGCCCGTGCCGCGAAAGCCGTCGAGCATCCGCGAAACGGCGCGGGCGTTCTGGCCCAGCTCGGAGGATTCGCGCTTGAAGCGGTCAATCTCCTCGATGACTTCGATGGGCAGCAGGACGGAGTTTTCTTCAAAGTTCAGGAGGGAATCGGGGTCGTGCAGGAGGACGTTGGTGTCGAGAATGTAATTTTTCATCGGTGATACAAATGGGAGGTTGCTAATTTAGGTGGAAAGGAAATGGGGAAACGGCTGGCGACAAACCAGACGTTTGGTGAATCACTTGGCATGTTTGGGTTTCAATTGCGTCAAGCGCCGGTGCCAGGCTCTGATCTGGCTGTGAGATTTCGGCAACTGGTAGTGGCCGGAGTAAAGGAAGTTTTCAAGCATCCCAAACAGATCAAAGTCAACGAAGCGCGGCTGTTCTCCCAGTAAAAACAGGTGGTGCGTCAGCATTTCCTCGAAGGGCAGGAGGCTTTGCGCCAGTTTCTTGAGCCAGCTTTTTTGCTCCAGCCGCCATTCTTCAATGCAGCCCCGGCCGAACTTGCGCTCCTTGAACCGCAGATATTGCAGTTGCTCGGACACGGGCAAATGTTCCTGGTAGTAAATGTCATTCAAGCGAAACGTCGCGCCCTCGACTTCGTTTTCAATGCCGCGCCAGAGGATGGATTGCACACCTTCCATTTCGGCGGGAAACAAGCCGAGTTGAAATTTTTGATCCAGATATTTGGCGATCACCTGCGAGTCGTCGTTGACCTCGAACACGACATTCCGGCCGTCGCGGATGATCGGCACGCCGTAGTAGCGCTGCTTGGTAAGCTTCCAGACGAGGGAACGTTCCTGCGGCGGGAGGTTGGTGATTTTGAAGGGAGCGCCGGAGAATTCCAGAATGCGCCGCTGGGGAATGCAAAAAGGACTCCAAGGAAACTGAACAAGTTCGATCATGTAAAAATTTCGTTTTTGCTGCGCGCCAAATGTAGGATCGCCATTCCGGGCTGACAAGCGGAAAGGCGGAGCCTCCGTGCGGGCGGGCGTGATTACAACCGGGTGAGGGCAAGAATCGTTCTCGGTTTTGTTCGTTAATTTCGAGGAGGATGAGGAGGACGACGGCGAGTATTCCATCAAGCACAGCCGCACCCGACTTGAATCATCATCGTCCGTCGTGTGCCTGGTTCGGAGGGCTTTCATTTGTGCCGGCGGATGTGTATTCTGTCGCATCGCGATGAGGAATTACTTGCGCCATCCGTTCTCGGGTTTGCGCCTGCGCCTGCTCTTGCTGGTGCTGGTGGCCGCTGCGCCGGCGGTGGCGCTGGCGTTGTACACTGGTTGGGACGCCCGGCAACGGCAGGCGGCCAACTGGCGGCAGGAAGCCCTGCGGATCGTCCAGCTCACCACGCGGGAGGAGGACGAACTGATCGGCGGCACCCGGCAACTGCTGCGCTCTCTGGCGGAGGCGTCCGATTTGTCCTCGCGGCAATGGCGGAGCAACAGCCGGAAATTTCTCGGCCGCCTGTTGCAGGACGACGCGCGCTTTGCCAACCTCGGCGTGATCAAAACCAATGGCGACTTGCTGGCCAGCGCGCTGCCGTTCACGGAACCGCTCAACCTGGCCGACCGCCCTTATTTTCAACGCGCCCTTTACACCCACACCTTGTCCATCGGCGATTACCAGGTCGGGCGCATCAGCGGCAAGCCCACCATCAATTTTGGCTACCCGGTTTTGGACAGCGCCGATCAGGTGCAGGCGGTGGTTTTTGCCGCGCTGGATCTGGACTGGTTGAACCGCTCCCAGTTCGCGCTCAAGCTGCATCTGCCCGAGGGCACGACCTGGACCAAGATTGATCTCAACGGCACCATCCTTGTCCGCCAGCCAGCCCCGGAACATTGGATCGGCCAGCCGCTGCCGGAGCCGGCGCTGGTGAAAACGTTTCTGGAAAAAAAGAACGGCGAACTCGAGGCCCTGAATGCGCAGGGCGTCGCCAGCATTTATGTGTTCGCCTCCACCCGCAGCCCGCTGGTGGCCGGCGACCTGATCACGATCCTGAGCATTCCGAAAAAACTTTTGTACGTCGAGGCGGATCGGATGGCCGCGCGCAGCCTGGCGCTGGTTGGGCTGGTGGCTGGACTGACGCTGGTGCTCGGCTGGATCGGCAGCGACCTCCTGATTTTGCGGCAGGTCCGGGCGCTGGTGCGCTCCACGGCGCGGCTGGCCGAGGGTGATTTCAGCGCCCGGACGGGACTGGTGCCCGACGGGAATGAACTGGGCCAGCTCACGCGAACGTTTGATCAAATGGCCCACGCGCTGCAACGGCGGGAGGCCGAACACAACGCGGCGGAGGAAAAACTCCAGCATTACAGCCACCGGCTGCAACAGCTTTCCCACGGCCTGGTGGAGGCGCAGGAAACGGAGCGCCGCCGGATCGCGCGCGAATTGCACGATGAGATCGGCCAGGCGTTGACCGTCGCGCAGATTCACCTGCAGACGCTGCTGCATGAACCCGGACTGGCCGCCCAGACGGCGCGCTTGACGGAAAGCCTCCAGGTGGTTGAACGGGTGCTGGAACAGGTGAAAGATATTTCCCTCAACCTTCGGCCGACCATGCTCGACGATCTGGGTTTGGAATCCACCTTGCGCTGGTACACCCGCCGGCAGACGGCCCTGACGGGAATCAAGAACCATCTGCGCATCGAGCCGCTGGAACACCGGCTGGCCCCGGCGGTGGAAACCGAGTGTTTTCGCGTGGCGCAGGAGGCGTTGACGAACATCGCGCGGCACGCGCACGCGCAGACTGTGAGCGTGGACTTGCGCGCGGAGGGCGGACGGCTGCACCTGCGCGTGCGCGACGACGGGGTGGGCTTTGCGGCGGGGGCGTTGCGTGAACGGGCGGTGCAAGGGGAGAGTCTCGGGCTGTTGAGCATGGAAGAGCGCGCCGCGCTGGCCGGCGGCGGCATCGAAATCAATTCGACCCCCGGTCAGGGCACGGAAGTCCACGCCTGGTTCCCATTGACATGGCAAGACGCCTCGGGCTTGACTGACGCATGAATCCTTCGCCGCAACCCATCCGCCTGCTCCGGCTCGTGCTGGCGGACGATCATCCCCTGGTTCGCGCGGGGATTCGCGCCGAACTGGAAAAACTCCCCGGCGTGCAGGTCGTCGGCGAGGCGGGCAATGGTCGCGAGGCTTTGGAGCAGGTGAAAATTCATCGGCCCGACGTGGTGTTCATTGACATCTCCATGCCCGGCCTCAACGGCCTCGAAGCCGTGGCGCGCATCACCCAGGAATTTCCCGACGTGCGGGTCGTCATCCTGTCCATGCATGAGAACGAGGAGTACGTCTGGCGGGCGCTCAAGGCGGGTGCGGTCGGCTACCTCCTCAAGAAAGCCGCGACCACCGAATTGGCCACGGCACTGCAACGGGTTGATCAGGGGGAGATTTATCTCAGCCACGACATCGCCAGCCGGCTGAAGAAAAAACCCCTTGTTCCCGGCCTGACCAACGCCAAAACCCCGCTGGACAAGTTGACCGGCCGGCAACGCGAAATCTTGCAACTGATCGCCGAGGGCCAGAACACGAAGGAGATCGCCGAACTGCTTCAGTTGAGTCCCAAGACCGTTGAGTATCACCGGTTGAAATTAATGGAGACGGTGAACATTCACGATGTGCCCGGCCTGGTACGCTTCGCCCTGCGTTCCGGCGTCATTCCCCTTGATGGCTGACCCGTCGCGCGCGCTCAGTTTTGCCGTGTCCGATAAAAGCGCGCCGGGTAATCGGCCGCATTCACGTCCAC
The DNA here is from genome assembly GCA_025363535.1 of Verrucomicrobiota bacterium. GTDB lineage: Bacteria > Verrucomicrobiota > Verrucomicrobiia > Limisphaerales > CAIQOK01 > CAIQOK01. Next base: position 8,506 of record JANYDP010000065.1, read on the forward strand.
AAAATCCGCGCCGCCGCTTTCCGGCACTGTCACCGTGCCGATGGTGGTCCACTGGGCAAGGTCGGAGGACGCCTCCACATCATACGCGACACCGTTTTGTCCGCTCACGGACACAACCATCTGCTGGGCGGCCGCGAGCCGCAACTGCACCGCCGGCTGGGTTTCCCGGGCCCGATAAAACCGCGCGGGATAATTTGCCGCCTCTGGATCGGTGAAGTCGAACCGGCCGCCACTGCTCAGCGAAACCACGCGGATCACCGCCCAGCTCCGCAGATCGGAGGAGGCCAGCAGATCATACGTGCGGCCCGCCGGGCCGGTCACCGTGAGCACCATGCCGCCGGCCGTGGCCTGGCTTAATTGCAACGTGGCCGACAATGGCACGGAAGCTTCCGCCGGCGCGTAACTGAGTTCATTCGAAAACTCGCTCTCCAGTCCGCCCGCATCATACGCGGTGATTGCGAAGTAATAAACCTGACCGGCTGCCAGCGACGGTATGGTCATGGTGGTGGCGCCTCCCACATCCATCATGCCGGTATAAAAACCGCTGATACTCCCAAAATATACATGATAACCCTGCACGCCACCGCTGGGGCTGGGGTTCCACGCCAGCGTCACACTGGCCGCCCGGGCGGTGAGCACTTGGATAAAAGCGCTGAACATCAGCAACAGGCTCACGCGAGCCGGGCGGCCGGAACGCCAGAGCCGGTTCGCCGCTGTAGCCGGGCCAGAAAATATTTTGCACGCGAAAGAAATGGGCATCGCAAGTAATTACCCATTGGTCCGGCTCCGGGCGACTAGGGTGTTCCTTACCCAGCCCAGGAATTTCCTAGTGGTTGTTCGTCATCAACTTTGGTAAGGCCCTGAAAAAATGAGACCCGGGAGGAATCATTCCATCGGAGCGGCTGCGATTTGTCATGTCCACGCCGCCCCGGTTTCGTCATAGTGTCCCCATGCTTTTGCTCAACAATGCCAGAATCCGTGACCTCAAAGCCCGGGGTCAGCTCCTTAAACCCACGCTGCGCGTCGGTAAAGAAGGCCTCACCCCGCAGTTCATCGCCGCCCTCAACGACGCGCTCAAGCACCACGAACTGCTCAAGGTGAAATTCGACCACCTCAAGGATCAGAAAAAGGAACTCGCCCCCCAGCTTGCCGAGAAAACCGGCAGCCACCTCGTCACGCGCGTCGGCAACGTCGTCGTGCTTTACCGCCCCAAGCCGCCAGGCAAAACCAATCCCGCAACGGATTAATCGTCCGGCGTCGGGGAAAAACTTCCGGCTCAGTGACCGTGCGTCACGCCGGCGGCATGTTGCCAGGCATGCAGGATGTGCGTGATGATTTCGTCGCACCCCACTCCGTTCTTCACCTGCCCCAAAATAAACGGTCCGCTGCCGCGCATCTTTTTGGTGTCGCGCTCCATCACTTTCAAGTCTGCGCCGACGGCGTGGGCGAGGTCGGTTTTGTTGATGACGAGGAGGTCGGTTTGCGTGATGCCGGGTCCGCCTTTGCGCGGGATCTTGTCGCCGCCCGCCACGTCAATGACCTGAATCGTGTAGTCCGCCAGTTCGCGGCTGAAACACGCGGCCAGGTTGTCGCCGCCGGATTCGAGAAATAAAATCTGCGGCTTGAACTTCCGGTGCAGTTCTTCGAGTGCCAGCAAGTTTGATGAAATGTCCTCGCGAATTGCCGCGTGCGGACAGCCGCCGGTTTCCACGGCGCGAATGCGCTCGGCGGGCAGGGCGTCGTGCTTCGTCAGAAACTCGCTGTCTTCCTTGGTGAAGATGTCGTTCGTCACGGCCGCGATGTTCATTTTCTCGCGCAGCCGTCTGCAGAGTTGTAGCATCAGCGCGGTTTTGACGCTGCCGACCGTGAAGGCACGCCGCTTGAAATCACGATCCAGCGGCAGGTCGCGGTCATGGAAATGTCCGGGCGTATCGGCGTGTTCGTGCGTGTGGCCGTTGCCGTCGTGCGAGTGAAAATGGAGGAGGAGTTTCATGGGTCAACTTTGGAAAAGTCTGGAGTAAAGCCGGTCCTGCGCGCCCGGCCAGAGATCAATCAGTGGCGCGGTTTGCCCACAATTCATGGCGCGCATCAACCGCCCGCCGGCTGCGTCCGAAATCATTTTGAACGATGGTCAGAATTCGAGTGGATTATCCCAGGAACTGCGGCGGCGGGCCGGGGCGACCGGTCGGGCGAGCGTTCGCAGAAACAAAAAAGCGAAAGCGCTGTCACTCCTTCAACACCCAGCCCAAAAAATGCACGGGGAAAACATCAACCCAACCATTTGCCCGTCCCTCCTGGATCACGCACTCCCGTACCGCTCCAAAACCCCGGCCGCGTGTGCGGATGAGCTTGCCCTTGCCGCGACAGCGGGCATAGTAGGCACCACTGGAACGTGGCGGATGGGTTTTGAATGCGGGGACTTCCTCCGGGCGGCACGAAAAACATCTGCAGCTTCCACGATGCCCGCGGCATCAAGCCGGTCAGCGCCTGTAGCTCAGTTGGATAGAGCATCCGCCTTCTAAGCGGACGGTCGTGCGTTCGAATCGCGCCAGGCGCGCCAGCTTCCTTTGCAACGGCAGCCCCGCTGCGCTGCGCTTCAGCCGCCGCCTCACCTTCAAAATTATCAACCGCGCGGCACCTCCCTGGCCGGGGACTCGGTAGGGTTACACCCCATAGCAGCCAGCCGGGCCATCCCGCACAGTATCTCCAGCGTTAACAAACCAAAGCGCAACCAATCGAATAAATATGAAAATGAAATCAACCTCCCGGTTCGCCGTCATGGCCGCCACCAGCGCCCTGCTGATCTCCGGCACCTCCCTGTTCGCCAACGAGACGGACGACCGTATTGAATCGGCCGCCGCCAAATCGCATGTATTCAAAACCTACCTCAAGGATGATTCCATCACGACCGAATCCAAAAATGGCGTCGTCACCCTGACCGGCACGGTCGCCGAGGCGTCCCACAAATCACTGGCCGAAAACACTGTGGAAAGCCTGCCCGGCGTCAAGAGCGTGGACAACAAGCTGAAAATCGCCGGCGACCAGCCGGCGGAACATTCGGACGCGTGGATCACCACGAAAGTGAAGACCGCGCTCCTGTTCCATCGCAACGTGAGCGCCAGCGGCACCACCATCTACACCAAGGACGGCATCGTCACCTTGCAGGGCGAAGCCAGCAGTCTGGCCCAAAAGGAACTGACCGCCGAATACGCCAAGGACATTGACAACGTCAAAGAGGTGAAGAACAACATGACAGTTGCCAAAACCCCGGCGGTGCCTGGCGAAACCATGGGCGATAAGATTGATGACGCCTCCATCACCGCGCAGGTTCGGTCGTCCTTGTTGACCCACCGTTCGACCAGCGCCTTGAAAACCGGAGTCTCCACCAAGGATGGCGTCGTCACCTTGACCGGCATTGCCAAAAATGATGCGGAAAAAAGCCTGGTGACCAAGCTGGTTGAAGACATCAACGGCGTGCTCAGCGTGAACAACAAGATGACCATCGGCGCGCCCGTGGCCGCCAAGTAAAACCCCAGCGGACTGTCGGCCGGCGTGCAAGCGCCGGCCGGCAAACCGCCCC
>JANYDP010000103.1 GCA_025363535.1 Verrucomicrobiota bacterium
CGCGCAGCACGTCGCCGAGGGAGATTTCCGCCGGCGAGCGGGCGAGCAGGTAGCCGCCTTCCTTGCCGCGCACGCTTTTGACGATGCCCTGGGCTTTGAGTTCAATGAGAATCTGGACGAGGTAATTGGGCGGGATGGCCTGCCCGGTCGCGAGCTGCTCGATGCGCAGCACTTCGCCGGTCGGGTAATGCCGTGCCAGACCGAGAACGGCCCGCGCTGCATAATCACTTTTGACGGAGAGCTTCACGCGGGCAGGTTAGCGGAGAACTTGAACCTCGGAAATTGAAAAATCAGACGACGCCTTTTTCCAAACGAGATTGAACCGGCCGGGGGAAGCTTCTATCTTGCGCCTGAATTTTATGCCGTCATTGAACACCTCAAAAAACAGCTCGCCCGCCGAACTCGGCTACACCATGCCCGCCGAATGGGAAAAACATGAAGCCACCTGGCTCGGCTGGCCGCACAACGAAACCGACTGGCCGGACAAGATTGACACCATCCGCTGGGTCTATGGCGAGATGGTGCGCAAAATTTCCGCCGGCGAAATCGTGCGGTTGATGGTGAGTTCCAAGGCCGAGGCGAAATTTGCCGGCAGCTATCTGAAACGCGCCGGCTGCGATTTGAAAATGGTCGAGTTCGTTGTGCATCCTACCAATCGCGGCTGGACACGCGACAGCGGGCCGATCCATGTGCGAAGGAAGAATGAAGAATTAAGAATGAAGAAATCGGAACTGGCGATTGTTCATTTTCATTTCAATGCCTGGGCGAAGTACAACGACTGGCAGAAAGACACGCGCGTTCCCGAAACCGCCGCGAAACTTTTGAAGAGACCGCTGTTCGACGCGCAGTTCAACGGCAAACGATTTACCATCGAAGGCGGCGGCATTGAAGTGAATGGGCGCGGGACTCTGCTAACCACGGAGGAATGTTATCTCCATCCGAAAATTCAAATCCGCAATCCCGGCATGACCAAGGCGGAATATGACGCGCAGTTCAAAAAATATCTGGGCGTGAAAAACATTCTCTGGCTGCTCAACGGCCCGGTCGGCGACGACACCCACGGTCACATTGACGACATCTGCCGGTTCACTGATGCGAAGACGCTCGTGCTCATCAAGGAGCCGAACAGGCGCGACATCAATTACAAGCCGCTCGCCGAAAACTGGGAACGGGTGCAGGATTTTCGCCTGGAAGACGGCTCCAAGCCTGAGGTGATTTCCCTGCCCATGCCCGCGCCGGTTCATTACGGCGACTGGCGGCTGCCCGCAAGTTACGCAAATTTTTACATCTGCAACGCCGGCGTCATCGTGCCGACGTTCAACGATCCGAACGACCGCGTCGCGCTGGGGATTCTAGGCGAGCTGTTCAAAGATCGGCCGGTCGTGGGCATTCACGCGGTGGATCTCGTGCTCGGCTTTGGTTCGCTGCATTGCCTCACCCAGCAGCAACCGGCATGAGTGAAAATCATCCGTAATTTTCCTGGGTGAATCCGTAATGGCGCGCGTTGTCGGAGGTGCTGCCTTCAACGATGATGGCGGCGAACCAAACCCAGTTCGAAACCATGACAACCACCGCCACCACCGGGACCGCGCCGCGAAAAATCCGCACGCTGATCGTGGATGACCAGTTGATCCAGCGGGAAGTATTGCGCCGGATGCTGCGCAGCGAGACGGACATTGAAATCATCGGCACGCCCGCCAATGGCCGCGAAGCCGTTGCTTCCATCAACGAACTTCAACCCGACCTCGTCTTCATGGACGTGCAGATGCCGGAGTTGGACGGCTTCGGGGTCGTTTCCGAAATTGGCCCGGCGCGGATGCCGTTGTTCATCATCATCACCGCCAACGACCAGTTCGCCCAGCGGGCTTCCGACGCGCACGCGCTCGACTACCTGCTCAAGCCCTGCACGCGCGCCCGCTTGCAAGCCACCTTGCAACGCGCCCGCGAAAAAATCCACGCCGAACCGCCAACCCATACCGCTTGCCCGCCCATTTAAGGCTTTTTTATTGAACTTTAACACCGCGTCACCCCATCCTCTGGCATGAACGTTTTTGTCACTGGCGGCGCGGGCTATATCGGTTCCGTCTGTACGGAAGAACTCCTCAACGCCGGCCACTCGGTCACTGTTTACGACAATCTCACGGAAGGCCACCGTTCGGCGGTGGACGCTCGCGCCAAATTTATTTTTGCCAAACCCGAGCAGGACGGCAACATCCTGGAGGCCGTCAAGTTCGCCAAGCCCGACGCCATTTTGCACTTCGCCGCCAGTGCGCTCGTCGGCGAATCCATGACCAACCCCAAAAAATATTTCCACAACAACCTCGTCAACGCCCTCAAGCTCGCCGACGCCGCCGTGGAATGTGGTGTGAAAAAATTCGTCTTCAGCTCCACCTGCGCCACCTACGGCCCGCCGGATCGCGTGCCGATGACCGAAGACCTGCCGCAGCGCCCGATCAATCCCTACGGCGAATCCAAGCTGATGTTTGAAAAGGTCCTGACCTGGTATCATGAAATTCACAAGCTGGACTTCATCGCCTTCCGTTATTTCAACGCCGCCGGCGCGAGCGAAAAATTTGGCGAACATCACCACATCGAGACGCACATCATCCCGAACGTGCTGCAAGTCGCGCTTGGCCAGAAGAAGCAGTGCGAGATTTACGGCACGGATTATCCCACGCCCGACGGCACCTGCATCCGCGATTACATCCACATCCGCGATCTCGCGCAGGCGCACATGCTGGGTTTGACGCCCGGCAAAAGCGGCTTCTACAACTTGGGCAATGGTGATGGCTACTCCGTGCGCCAAGTCATCGAGACGTGCGAGAAAGTGACCGGTAAAAAAATCAGGGCCATCGAAAAACCGCGGCGTGCCGGCGATCCGCCGCGACTCGTCGCCGCCGCCGACAAGGCGATCAACGTGCTGGGCTGGAAACCGCAGTTCCCGAAGCTGGAAGACATCGTCTCCACCGCTTGGGCGTGGCATGTGAAGCATCCAACGGGGTATGCGGACTGAAGGGAGCAGTGGGCTTTGCGGGCCAAGCCGGCGAAGAAATGGAAAGAGTTTTTGTATTTTTGGAGACTCATTGACGGTATCAGCAGTGAATGATTAGAGTTAACGGCATTACGGAACCATGATTGACGAAATAAAAATCGAGAATTTCCGTGGCTTTACTTCGCTTGAACTGCCAAGCCTCAAGCGTGTGAATCTTATTGTTGGCGAGAATAACGCTGGCAAGACTTCGTTGTTGGAAGCTATATCGCTGCTTTGCGAAGCCGACAAAATTCACGAACTTCCCGATAAATTCCGCCCAAGCCAGGGCGATACAAACTCGCGCTACTTCCGTTGGTTGCTCCGCGATGGTGCCCAGAAGAAAATTGGTAATTTGCAGTGCTCATTGAATGGAAAGCAAAGCTTGCTGCTTTTTGGAACGCCTTCAACTTCTAATGGATTAAAAATCCCATCAGAATTTTCCAGTGAATCATTTCATTCTGCTCAAAATCCTCCAAAAAGCCTTTCGGTTTGGATAAAAGACGGCATTCCACCACTTACCTGTCGGAGTATATCTGTCTTCCAACAGCAATATGACCATAGGTCTTTGGTAACGCTTGTGGGACGGGCACAGCGCAAAAGCGGCGGAGAAGAGACGCTGCAAAACCTACTTGCCAAGGTTGATCCGCGAATCAAAAAAATTCGTGTAGATCCGGGGGCCGACGGAAATAACGACGGCAATCAGGTCATTGTAGACATCGGATTGAGTGAGTTGATGCCGTTGACTCAAACCGGACAAGGCGTTAATCGCCTGATGAGTATTTTGGCCGACATCATTGGAGAAAGTCCTGACGTGTTGCTGATTGATGAAATTGAAAATGGCCTTCATCACTCGGTGCAACAGCAAATTTGGACGGGCTTGGCGGAAGCCGCCGAAAAGTTGAATGTTCAAATCTTTGCCACTACGCATAGTGACGAATGCCTTCGTGCCGCTAACTCCGCCTTTCAAGATCGCCAAAATTATGATTTCAGCGTCATCCAGTTGTTTCGTGTAAAATCCGGCGTGCAGGGTCGGGTGCTGGACAAGCAGCACATCGAAGCAGCCATTGCGGGCGATATTGATTTGAGATGATTTATGGCTGCAAAGGAATGGAAGATTGAAAACTTCGATCGGGTTCTGATGGTGGAAGGCCACGACGACCGGATTTTTTACGCCGAAGTTTTGGAGGCTGTCGGGAAACATGGCCAGGTTTTCATTCATGTTTTGGGTGGCAATAAAAACCTGAAACAAGAAGCAGAGGTTTTGATTACACCAACATTGCTTGAGCGCAAGGTGGCCATAGCATTTATTTTGGATGCAGATGAGACTCCCGTGGAGTCAAAGCAATCGTTACAAAACCTGCTTTCTGGTTTAACTCGTCAAGAGGTCATTGATGGGAAATGGACAGAAGGCAGCCCCAAGATAGGTTTGATGATTGTTCCGGGTGGTGATGCCAAAGGTGAAATTGAAACGCTGGTGTGGAAATCATGGAGTTCTAATCAGGCCAACGCAGCACAAAAGCAGTGCATCGAAGATTATGTCAATTGTATGCGTGCCAGCAACGCCATGGCCCAAAGCCCCGACAAGGCGTTGATTGGAGCATTATTGGCCGTGAAGAATGACGAAGATCCTCGTTTGGGGCCGGGAGCAAGAGCCAATGTATTTGATTTGAACAGCCCGCATCTGCAGTCACTGCGTCAGTTCTTGGCTGGCTTTTAAGCACTGGCCGTTTTCAAAAAAACCGCTTCATCGAGAATCTTCACGCCCAATTCCTGCGCCTTGGTGAGTTTGGAGCCAGCTTCTTCACCGGCCAGAACGAAATCTGTTTTCTTGCTCACGCTGCTGGACACTTTGCCGCCGAGTGCTTCAATCTTCGCCGTCGCGTCTTCCCGTGTCAGCGTGGGCAGCGTGCCGGTCAGCACAAAGGTTTTGCCGGCAAAAATCCCCGCCGTCGTGGCGGCAATGGCGGCCTTCTCGCTCGTTGGTTCGATTTTCAATTCGCGGACGCGGGCGAGAACTTTTTTTCCGACAGACGACGAGAAATAATCCAGCACGCTCGTCGCCGCCACCGGGCCGACTTCCACCAGCTTCGCTTTCAATCCGCCCGCTTCCAGCCGTGATTCAATTTCCGCAATCTCTGCCTTGAGTTCCGCATCGCGCTGTTCGCGTCGCGCCTTGTCGGCTTCATCCTTCGGCGGATTCTTGCGTGAGCGCGGGCTGATTTCGGTGCGTTCACTTTCCTTTGCGCCAAGGTCGCAGATGTCGCGCAGCACTTCGGAACCGGCCAGCGCCTCCAGCGAATCGTGCGTGGCGGCGAGCTGCTTGGCGGTGGCTTCGCCCACGTCGGCAATCGCCAGCGCGTGAATCCAGCGGGAGAGCGGCGCGGTCTTGGCGCGCTGGAGCGCATCGAGAATCTTTGTGGCGTTCTTCTCGCCGAACGTGCGCGGCTCGTCGTCCGTGCCGAGGTTCAGTTTGCCGAGCGTTTCTAGTTTTAGGTCGAACAGGTCGAGCGGTTCCTTGACGAGGCCGCGTTCAACGAGTTTTTCCGCCACGATGCCGCCGAGCGATTCGATGTCCAGCGCTTTGCGTTGCGCGAAATATTCCACACGTCGCGTGAGCTGCGCCGGACAACCCGCGATGTTCTGGCAACGCCACGCGACTTCATCTGCACCGCCGGCGGAAACTTTCTCTTTTGCAATTGGCCCGCCGCACGCGGGACATTTGCCTTTTACGTGTTCGAATAAGTTAAACTCCGGTGCGCCTTCCAGGCGCTTGGTTTTGACCACCTCGAAAATTTCCGGGATGACCATGCCGGCCTTGCGGACGACCACGGTGTCGCCGATACGGATGTCTTTGCGGCGGATCTCATCCTCGTTGTGCAGCGTGGCGCGCGCAACCGTCGAGCCTTGCACGAAGACGGGTTCGAGTTCAGCCACGGGCGTGAGTACGCCGGTGCGGCCGACCTGCACTACGATACGGAGTAGGCGCGTTTCCGCCGGCGTGATCCACGGCACGGGCTTGTGGACGATGGCGTAGCCCGGCGCACGGCTGCGACCGGGAATGCGCGCCCAGTCGGCGAGCGTGTTCACCTTGAGCACGATGCCGTCAATCTCGTAGGGCAACTGGCGGCGCAGGTCTTTGTCTTCATCATAATGCGCGACCACCTTGTCCGCGTATATTTTCAAAACCTCCTCGATGCCGTCGCAGACCCACCAGAGCTTTTGCGTGGGCAAACCAAACCTGGCCAGCGTTTCGAGCATCTCGGAATGTGTCTTGAAACTGATTCCCTCCACAGCGCCGACCGCATAAAACACGGCGCGGATGGGGCGTTGCGCAACGAGGCGCGGGTCGAGCTGCTTGAGCGTGCCGGCGGTGGCGTTGCGGGCGTTGGGAAAGGGCTTTTCACCGGCAGCAGCCAGTCTGGCGTTGAACGCGTCAAATTCCTTGATCGTCATGTAGGCCTCGCCGCGCGCTTCAAGCAGGGTAGGGACGCTTTCCACAGCGTCCTTATTTTTTGAAGATGGGGACGCGGTGGAACGCGTCCCTACCAACTCCAGCGGAATGCCGCGAACGGTTTTGAGATTGGTCGTGATGTCGTCGCCTTCCGTGCCGTCGCCGCGCGTGACGCCGAGCACGAGCCTGCCGTGACGGTAGTGAACGCTGATGGATACGCCGTCGGCCTTGGGTTCGAGGATGTACTGAATTTTATCACGACCCAGATGTTTGCGAATTGTGGCGTCGAAGGCGCGGAGTTCAGCGAACGTGTTTTCATCCTGCGCGTAGTTGCGCTCGTCGCGGTCGGGCACTTCGTCCTTGGTCGGATGATCGCTGGCGGAAACCTTGTCGAGCGAGAGCATCGGCACGAGATGTTTAACGCGGGAAAATTTCTCGCTGGGTGTGCCGCCAACGCGCTGGGTGGGGGATTCGGGCGTGACAAGGTCGGGGAAATCTTTCTCCAATTCCTGAAGTTCCTTGAACAGCAGATCGTATTCACGGTCGGTGATGAGCTGCCGGCCTTCCACATAATAGGCGTGGTCATGGCGGCGGATTTCAACGGCAAGTCCGGCATGGCGCTTTTGGGCTTCAGTGAGAGTCATGGCAATCGGCTGGCGAGAGCTTAACGGGTCCGTGGCGCGCGCTCAATTTGAAGTTGGAGTCTTTACGCCGTAAGCGAGCCGGGCTTTCTCGGCGTCGCCGGCGCTGATGCCGTTGTCGCCCCATTGACCGATGACGCGGTCGAATTTTCTTTCCACCGGAGAAATGACGGTGCAGGGACTGGTGCCGTCGGCGTCGCGGCACTGGGATTCGCAACTGGAGGCCCAGCAGATGCGGTAGTGCATGATGGAGCGATAGTCGTAGGTGGCGGTGCGAACGAGCCAGTTGGTCTGCGGAATCCAGTCGTAGTCATGCGCGCGACCGGGCTTGATGTTCTCGTAGTGGATGGTCACGAAGCGGTCGCGGTCCCACCGCTCGTGTTCGTGAAAAAATCCAAGGACATGGCCGAGTTCGTGGGCGGGCATCCATTCGTCGCCCCACCAGAACGCGGTGATGTTGATGTCCGCGTGTTTTCCTTTTTTGAAACCGACGAAACTGGTGTTGTTGCCGGCGTTGGTCCGGCCGGTGAAGTTCACGTATTCAAGTTCGTTCGTGCGCGGCACGAACCAGATGTTCGCACCGGTGTCCAGCCAGCGTTGCATGGCTTTGCGCGCGTGTTGTTGCTGGCGTTCGGAGAGTTTGGAAATGTCGTAGGGAACCACGCCGCCGGGCCAGACGGCGGGAGTCTCGGGATTCGCCACGCAATGTGCGGGATCAGATTCGGCGCGGGCGAAGAGCTGTGCCACGAGGATTGCCAAGGTCACTGCGCTGAGGCGCAGATTACACCGAAGACCGGAAGCGCGTGGCGAAATTAAATTCATTGCCGACCGGATTCTGCGGGCCGGGGCCGGGCACGGCAAGTTGCAACAAACCTTGACCCGGACCGCCGGCGGTGGTTCGTTAAGCCGAACAATCCAAGAACATGAAAAATAAATTGAGTCTGATCGTCGCGGTGATGGCCTTCACCGCGTTCGCCCCCAACAGCCAGGCCGGTTTTTTGGATGCGCTGGGGCTGGGGAAATCCTCCACCAATTCCAGCACCACGACTTCGGCGGCCCTGGGCGCACTGTCCAATGACCAGGTTGTTGCCGGGTTGAAGGAAGCCTTGGGCAACGGACTCCAACACGCGGTCGCCCAACTCGGTCAGGACGGCGGATACCTCAACAACCTCAACGTGAAAATTCCGATGCCGGAAAAATTGCACGCGGTGGAAAAAACCCTCCGCACCCTCGGGCAAGGCAAGCTGGCGGATGAGTTCGTCTCGACGATCAACCGCGCCGCCGAGCAGGCCGTGCCGGAAGCTGCGAGCGTGTTCGGTGACGCGGTCAAGCAGATGAGCATCACGGATGCAAAGACGATATTAACCGGGACGAACAACGCGGCCACGCAGTTTTTCCGTCGGACCACTCAGACAAATCTTTACGCGCGCTTCCACCCCATCGTGCAAAAAGCCACCGCGCAGACGGGCGCGACGGCGGCTTACAAGAACATGCTCGGCAAGGCTGGCGAGACTTCGCTGGGCGGTGCGCTGGGCGGCTTTCTCGGCCAGGATGCCTTGGATCTTGATGCTTATGTCACGAACAAGGCGCTGGACGGGCTGTTCAAAATGGTGGCCGACGAGGAAAAGAAAATCCGCGAGAACCCGGTGGCCCGCACGAGCGACCTGTTGAAGAAAGTTTTTGGCGCGGCAACAAAGTGACGGCGGAGATTTTTTTCGTTCGACAAGCGGCGCGGCGCGTTACAGATTTTTCCCATGGCTGCTGTCAATTCGACCATGTTGCCGCTGGGCACGAAAGCCCCGGATTTCCAACTGCCGGACACCAACGGAGAAACCGTTTCCCTTGCAGATTTCAAAGCGGCGCGCGCGCTCGTCGTGATGTTCATTTCCAATCACTGTCCCTATGTGAAGCATTTGCGGCACGAACTGGCAGACTTGGCGAGCGAATATCAGGTGCGCGGCGTGGAGTTCGTGGCGATCAATGCCAACGACGTGGCAAATTACCCCGACGACAGTCCGGCGAAAATGGCGGAGGAAGTGAAGCACGTCGGCTACACGTTTCCCTATTTGTATGACGAGACGCAGGCCGTGGCCAAGGCGTACCGCGCGGCCTGCACGCCGGAATTTTACATCTTCGAAAAAAACCAGTTGCTCGTCTATCGCGGCCAGTTCGATGACAGCCGCCGCAACAGCCCCATCCCGGTGACAGGAAACGATCTGCGCGCGGCGCTCAATGCGGTGCTGGTAGGTAAGCCGGTTTCACCGGATCAGAAACCGAGCATCGGCTGCAACATCAAGTGGAAACCGGGGAACGAGCCGGACTATTTTTAGACGCGGATTTCACGGATTGACACGGATTGTTTTTACTTTTTTGATTCCGTGAAAATCTGTGAAATCTGTGTCTTATGTCTTCGGCAGTTTTTTCTCCACCATTTCACAGAGGACGTGGAACAGAAGTTTTTGCGCCTCCTGAATTCGCGCGGTGTTATTTCCTTGGACGATCAAATCCAGCGTGGCAACGCCTTTGGTGAAGCCGCCGTCGCGACCGAGGAAGCAAATGCTCTTCACCTTGCGCCGTTCCGCTTCCTTCAACGCGAGCAGAACATTTTTTGATTTGCCGCTCGTGGTGAATGCGAGGAGCAGATCACCCTTCTCCCCCAAGCCCCAGACCTGCCGCGCGAAAATTTCGTCGGCCCCGTAGTCGTTGCAGACGGCGGTGAGGTATTCGCCGTTGGCTGTCAGCGAAATGGCCGGGTACGGCCGGCGGTCGTGCTGGAAGCGACAGAGGAATTCCGTGGCTAGGTGCGTGGCGTCCGAGGCGCTGCCACCGTTACCGCAAACGAGCAGCTTGTGACCAGAGGCGAGGCAGCCCAAAACCATTTTAGCCGCGCGATCCAGGTCTTTTTCCAAACCTGCCAGACCGCGCAAGGTGGCGATGGAATCTTCAATGGTGCATTGCAACTGTGACATGCGCGCAGATTACGCGGCGGCATCCCAAAAGCCAAAGGCAAATCCTCCAAGCAAGTCGCTAAACCCGGCACAAAAAAACCGGGGCGGTCGCTAAACCACCCCGGCTGACTCAAAGTTTGATGGCAACTTATGCGCGCGGTGCCAGCTTCTTCTCGATCTTGGACTTTTCCAAGACGGCGTATTTCGGCAGCCCGCCTTCGACGGGGAACTTTACTTCGCCTTCGATCAGCGGGCGGGCGTAGGCGACGAATTTTTCGTTCGGCAGGAATCCGTCTTCGGTGATCCAGTCGCGCGGAATGAAATGTTCGACGTTGGCGATGTCGCCGAGGTCTTGCAGGCCGGTGCTCCACTTGACCGAGCCATCGGCCGCTGTTTCGCGGACGATCTTGACCATGAAACCGCTCTGACCTTCCACGGCAGCTTTCACGCCAGCGACGCCGCAGGCGTGGGCGTTGTTCGCGTCTGTGGCGCTGGCGAAATGCGAGGCGGCGCGCTGGGCGTAGCCGAGCTTCACCGTGCGAGTCTTGAGATCAAGCTTGCCGTAAACTTCTTCGGCGAGCACATCGGCCACGCCGGAGAGCAGCGGATGACCGAAGGCGTCCACGCGGGATTTGTCCGCGCCGAGTTCCTTGCCGGCTTCGTCCTTCAAACCTTCACCCACCACAACGACGCAGTAGTGATTCGCTTCAACGACTTCTTTGACGCGCGCGAGAAATTTGTCCTCGTTGAACGGCACTTCCGGACACAGCACGATGTGCGGCGGACAGGCGGCGGTGCGCTTGGCCAGCACCGTGCCTGCGGCGATCCAACCGGCAGAACGACCCATGACCTCCACGATGCAGCAGGAGCCTTCATCGGTGGCCATGCTGCCCACGTCAAAGCCAATTTCCATGACGCTCGCGGCGTTGTACTTGATGACCGAGCCGTAGCCGGGGCAACTGTCCGTGTGCGGCAGGTCGTTATCAATCGTCTTGGGGACGCCGATGACGCGCATGTCCCAGTTACGCTTGACGGCTTCGAGATGAATCTTGTGCGACGTGTCCTGGGAATCGTTGCCGCCGATGTAAAAAAAGTAGCGGATGTTGTGCGCCTGGAAAACCTCGAACAGCCGGTCCATGTCCTGCGCGGCCTTCTCGGCCTTCTTTTTGAAATCAATCTTGTAGCGGCAGGTGCCGAGCGCGGCGGCGGGCGTGTACTTCAAACCTTCGATGGTCTTGGCCTTCTCCTCGTTGATGTCCACGAGCTCCTCGTTGAGAATGCCGAGGATGCCGTTGACGCCGCCGTAAATTTCCTCGATGCAGCCATGACGGCCGGCTTCCTGCAGCACGCCGGCGAGACTCGCATTGATCACCGCAGTCGGTCCGCCCGACTGCCCTACCAAAAGATTTCCAACCAGTTCAGCCATAATTTTTCGTTTCGTTGCCAGTTCAATTCAATTTCACCGTCCATCCGTCCAAATCAAAAAAGCGAACCGAACGATGCCCACATGCGGGGTTTCTGTCAAAGACGAATTCTGGGGATTTGCGTTGTCGGGACGGAGGCCGCTTCCCGAAGGCCACGCTTTTGCGGAGCCGCAGCGGGAGCGGCCCGGCAGCAGCCGCCGGTTTGTTTCGCGCAACTTGGGCAAATTAAAAAACTTCATTACATCGGCGGTCCGCCAAACACCGGGCTGACCGGTATTGACTTGGCAGCAAAATTAAAGCATTTCCCAGCAGGCTCCGCCGCGCGGCGATACCGGTGGCGACAGGGCACGTCCATTGCGAACAGGCTCCGAGCCAGCCGACACTTTAGAAATGTATTGAGTCATGAATGCCGAACCGAAACCGTCCTGCTCTTCCCCCATCCTCGACTATCTGGAGCAGTTGCACCGCGAGTTTGCCAGTGTGACCGAAGGCCACGTCGCCACATACATTCCCGAACTGGCCAAGGCCGACCCCAACTGGTTTGGCATCTGTCTGGTCACCGCCACCAGTCACGTTTACGAAGTCGGGGATTCCCGGCAGCCCTTCACCATTCAATCCATTTCCAAACCGTTCGTTTATGGTCTCGCGCTCGAAGACAACGGCCGCCGCACCGTCCTCAGCAAAGTCGGCATGGAACCCACCGGCGATGCTTTCAACTCCATCAGCCTCGAACCCGGCACCGGTCGTCCGCGCAATCCCATGATCAACGCCGGGGCCATCGCCACCACGTCGCTCGTCGGGGGAAAATCACCGGCCAACCGGGTGAGCCGGGTGCTCGACATGTTCGCGCTGTACGCCGGCCGCGAGTTGAGCGTGCTGGATTAACGGGTACCCCCCCCGGCGCTCCGTCTTGCGCCAACGACTGGATTGAGGTTGATTGGGGACGTATGCGACACCTCGATTGCCCGAAACGTCTCAGTGAACGCTTACGGCGGTTGGGCGAGTCGTTTCTGAAAAAACTTCAAGGTCTATGACCCGGCAATTTTACTTGGCACTGGCGGACTTGGTGCTGGCGGCGCATTTCGTCTTCGTGGCCTTCGTCGTCGTCGGCCTGCTGCTGATCTGGCTGGGCTGGTTCCGACGCTGGAACTTTGTGCGCAACGCTTGCTTCCGCATCACGCATCTCGCCGCCATCGGCGTGGTGGCGGCTGAATCTGTGCTGGGTTTTATCTGTCCGCTCACCACCTGGGAAAACCAGTTGCGCGGGCTGGCCGGCGGCGAGCAGTATGACGAATCCTTCGTCCAACATTGGCTGCACCGCGCCATGTTCTTTGATCTGGGTGAGCGCGTCTTCACAATCAGCTACGTCCTTTTTTTTCTGGCCGTGGCTCTGAGTCTGTGGCTGGTGCCGCCAGTGTGGCGGTTCCGAACCCGGCGCTGACCCACACCCGGTGCGCTGGTGGGGCGTCGCTGCCGCGACGCCAAGCGGGGAGGCCGCGCGGCCCTGCCAGTCTGGTGGTGATTCTCACTGGAAACAGATCCGAGACATCATTACCTGATTGGCAATCCGCACCCGAACGATTAGCCTGCGGGCAGATCACCTTACACCGCATGAAAGTAAATATTTTATTTCGCGCCCGCCGCTCCTGGCCCGCCGCCTTCCTGCTCGGGGCCAGCCTCTGGGTTGGCGGGAGTTCTCAGGCTGCGCCTACGGATGACGTTTACCTGCTCGGCCCGGATTCACGGCCGCACGAAAATATTCCCAAGGGAAAAGTCATCGGCCCGTTGACGTTGCCGAGCAATGTCTTCACCAACACCACGCGGCATTATTGGATTTACGTTCCCGCGCAATACGATTCCGCGAAGCCCGCGTGCCTGATGATTTTTCAGGACGGCCAGGCATTCGTCGGGCCGGCCGGCGATTACCAGATTCCCAACGTGTTTGACAATTTGATCTACCGCCGCGAAATGCCCGTGACGATTGGCGTTTTCATCAATCCCGGCCACACACCGGAGCAGCCGGAATCCACCACCACGAACTGGGGCGACAGCATCAACAACCGCGCGACGGAATACAATGAGTTGAACGATCGCTATGCCAGACTGATCGTGGACGAACTGCTGCCCGCGCTGGAAAAGGATTACACGCTTTCCAAAAATCCCGACGACCGCGCGATGGCCGGCGCGAGCTCGGGCGCGATCTGCGCGTTCACCGTGGCGTGGCAGCGGCCGGATCAATTTCACAAAGTCATCAGCACCATCGGCAGCTTCACAAACATTCGCGGCGGCCACATTTATCCCGAGCTAATCCGTCAGAGCGAACGCAAGCCGCTGCGGATTTTTCTGCAGGACGGTTTGAATGACAATCGCGGGCGGCGCCGCAACCCGACCAATCAATACGATCCGAAATGGGACTGGCACGCGCAAAACATCAAAATGGTCGCCGCGCTCACGGAGAAGGGTTACGACGTGAATTACTGCTGGGGCATCGGCACGCACTCGAACAAACAGGGCGGCGCGATGATGCCGGAAATGCTGCGCTGGCTCTGGCGGGATTATCCGCGTCCCGACGATCCGCTGGACGACCGCAGCCGGAAGCTATTCGGGACGGTGGAAAATGCGCCGCCGGCACCGGCGAACTGAAGCGGCGGGCGGCGGCTCACCGTCCGGCGCGGGCGTGTTCCCCAACGTTGAAGTTCGGGATTAGTTGACTTGTTGACCCGAAATTCCTATGCCTCTGACTTATGCAAATCGAAAGCCTGAAAGTTTTCTGTGACCTCGCCGAAACCGAGAGCTTCACCAAGGCCGCCCAGGTCAACGACGTCACCCAGTCGGCCGTCAGCCAGCAGATCAGTTCGCTGGAGCGCACCTTCAAATCCCTGCTCATCGAGCGCAGCAAAAAGAAATTCCGCCTCACGCGCGAAGGCCAGGTGCTGTACGATTTCAGCAAGCAGATCATCCAGACTTACGATTCGCTGAACCACAAGCTCCAGGAGATCAAAGACATCATTTCCGGCACGATCCGCGTCGCCACCATTTACAGCATCGGCCTGCATGATCTGCCGCCGTACATGAAGAAGTTTTTGAAGAATTACCCGACCGTCAACATCCACGTCGAATACCGGCGTTCCAACCAGGTGTACGAGGATGTGCTGGGCAACGTGGTGGATCTCGGACTGGTGGCCTATCCCAACAAGGACGCCAAGCTCGAAACCGTCTCGCTGCGCAAAGATGCGCTGGTGCTGGTCTGCCATCCGCAGCACCCGTTCGCGAAATTGAAAAGCACGAAGTTGAAGACCATCGCCGCGCAGAAATTCGTCGGGTTCGAGCCGGACATTCCCACGCGCAAGGCGCTGGACAAGATTCTCCGGGAGCACAACGTGGAGGTGAACACCGTCATGGAATTTGACAACATCGAGACCGTGAAACGCGCGGTCGAGATCGAGGGCGGCGTCTCCATCGTGCCGGCGAACACCGTGCGGCAGGAGGTGGAAAGCGGCGTGCTTTGCGCGGTGAAAATCGACGGCCCCGAGATGTCGCGAC
>JANYDP010000137.1 GCA_025363535.1 Verrucomicrobiota bacterium
CTCGCGAATGTCATTGGACACGCCGCTGACATTCGCGAAATTATTGATGCAGCGAACGGCGGCAATGCGGCTGCCAAAATGTCGGTGGATGTTTTTGTCGCCAGCGCCCGGCACTGGATCGGGAGCTATTTCTTTGAACTCAACGGCGCGGACGCGCTGGTGTTCACCGCTGGCATTGGCGAAAACCGCACGGACATTCGCGAGGCGATTTGTGCCAACCTGGATCAGCTCGGCATTGTCCTTGATCTTGAAAAGAACAAAACCACCCGGGCAACCGAAGCCGCGATCAGTGCGGCAAACTCGCGCGTGAAAATCATGGTCATCCCGACGAACGAAGAACTGGTCGTGGCGCGTGAAGTGAAACGATTTTTAGAAAACAACTGACTCTCAATCTCAACCATCAAACAAAAAAATTATGGCACATCAAGCAATTGGAATGATCGAAACCCGCGGCCTCGTCGCTCTCGTTGAGGGCGCGGACGCGATGCTCAAGGCGGCGAACGTGGAACTCGCCGGCCCCATGACCCAGGTCGGCAACGCGCTTTGCACGGCGGTCGTCGTCGGTGACGTCGCGGCGGTCAAGGCAGCCGTGGACGCTGGTGCGCAAGCCATCAAAGCCATCAAAGGCGAAGTGGTCAGCGTGCATGTCATCGCCCGTCCGCACGGCGACGTGGAAGCGGTTTTGCCGAAGAAGAAGTAATTGTAGCGGTGTCTCGGCAGAGCGCCGCCATCGTAACGGAAGGTTTGCGGCACTCTGCCGAGACGCCGCTACGCCAAAAAAATATGTTCCTCGCGCGAGTAGAAGGCTCAGTGGTAGCCACGAAGAAAGACCCGAACATGTCGGGACGCAAGCTGTTGCTGTTGCGGCCGCAGCTCGTGGACGACAAAGACCCGACGAAATTCCGTCCGGGTGCGAACACCATCATTGCAGTGGACGGTTTGGGCGCGGGCATTGGCGAGATGGTGCTGTTTTGCCAGGGCAGCAGCGCGCGGCTCGCGCCGGGAATGAAAGACGCGCCGGTGGATGCGGTGATCATCGGCATTGTGGACACGGTGGATGTTTTTGGGAAAGAAATTTTTAGCGCCCGAAGCTGATTTTGAATTATGAGCGCCGTGAACGAAACTTTAATAAGGGATGTGGTTTTCGAAGTGTTGGGCCGTTTGAATGGCGCAGTCGCACCGGCCAAATCTTCTGCTCCCGCTCCAGCAGCCAAGGCTGACTGCGGTTGCAGCGATAAGCGGGTAAACATCACGTCCGGTGGCAGCCTCAGCGCCGGTTCCGGCAAATACGGCGTTTTCTCCGATGCGAACGAAGCCTGTGCGGCGGCGCATGAAGGGTTTCTCCAGCTTCGCCAAAAAGGCATGGCGGCGCGGGCCAAGGTGGTGGAGATCGTCAAGACGATGGCGGAAGCGAATGCGGTGGAATGGGGTCGCATTGAACTTGAAGAGACGAAGATTGGCCGGCTCGATCACAAGATTGCCAAGCTGCAAATCATCAAGCTTGTTCCGGGTGTTGAGTGGCTTCGTCCCGACGCCCGCAGCGGTGATCATGGAATTACCCTTGAAGAATACACCCCGTTCGGCGTCGTGGCTGCGATCACACCTTCGACTCACTCAATCCCGACGTTGAGCGGCAACGTCGTCAACATCGTGGCGGCAGGCAACGGCGTGGTGTTCAACGCACATCCCTCCGCAGCGAAATGTGCGGCGCTGGCCGTGCGCGAATACAACAAGGCCATCGAGCGCGAAACCGGAATTCGCAATCTCATCACGATCATCGAAACGCCGACCTTGGATTCTTTCAAAGCAATTTGCAGCCACGATGCTGTGCGGTTGTTGTGCGTGACCGGCGGACCGATGGTCGTCAAAGCCGCGATGCAGACGGGCAAGCGCGCGATCTGCGCCGGGCCGGGCAATCCGCCCGTGTTTGTGGACGACACCTGCTGTCCGACGCGTGCGGCCAAGGCGATCATTCAAGGCGCGGCGTTCGACAATAATCTGCTGTGCATCGGCGAGAAGGAAGTATTCGTCCTCGACAGCGTGGCGGACAAGTTGATGCAGCGGATGTCCGAGAATGGCGCGGTGAAGTTGAATTCAACCCAGCTCGACCAGTTGACCAAGGCGGCCTTCACGTTCAAAGAAGGGCAGGGCGGGGGATGCGCGCAGGCGCATACCAACAAGGAATTTATTGGCAAGGATCCGGCCGTGCTGGCGAAAGCCGCAGGCGTGGACATCAAGCCGGACACACAATTGTTGTTTGCCGAGACGGATGCGAACCATGCGTTCGTGCAGGAAGAGCAGATGATGCCAATGCTGCCGATCGTGCGCGTGAAGAGCGTCGAGGAAGGCATCGAACGTTCGCTCCAGGCGGAACACAATTACAAGCACACGGCGATCATTCACTCGCACGACGTGGAAAACATCACCGCGATGGCGCGGGCGCTGGACACAACTTTGTTTGTGAAGAACGGGCCGTCGCCGGCGGGACTTGGGCTGGGTGGCGAAGGTTATTTGAGTTTCTCCATCGCCACGCCGACGGGCGAGGGTATTACGAATCCCAAGACATTCACGCGCGTTCGCCGCTGCGTGATGGTGGACAATCTCCGAATTTATTGAGTCATGTTGCTGGCGCGTGTTGAAGGCAATGTCGTTGCGACCCGAAAGCATCCGAGCTTCGAAGGGTGGCGCTTCGTCATCTGCCAGCCGATCAACGGCGCGGGCGAGCCGGAAGGCGCACCGCAGGTGGCGATTGATCCGCACGGCGCGGGCCTGCATCAGCGCGTGATCATTTCCTCGGACGGTCTGGCCGCGCGCAAAACGGTGGGTGACAAAAAGAGTCCGGCGCGCTGGATGATCACGGGCATTGTGGATGAAAAGGAACCGGGGGTGCCTGTTTAATTATGAAGGATGAAGTAAGAAGTATGAAGGTTGGCGAAAATCTTAGAGATGCGTTTGGCGGCGCTTTTCATCCTTCATCCTTCATCCTTCATCCTTTCTGCCCATGAGACTCGGAACCGTCATCGGCCGCGTGACCTTGAGCAAAACCGTGCCAGCCTTGATCGGCGCGCGCTGGCTGGTGGTTAGCCCGTTCACGCGCGATCATTTCCAGCGCGGTACGGAAACGCCGGCGGGACTCAGCAAGGACCCGAGCTTGGTGGTTTACGACAATCTTGGCGGCGGGGTCGGTGAAACTATCGGCTTCATTGAAGGCGCGGAGGCGACGGCACCCTTTGACGAACCGACGCCGATAGACGCAATCAACGCGGCGCTCGTGGACGAGATTTATTATTCCCCTTTTATCAAATGAAAACTGTTATCAGCGTTCGAGATTTGGAAGACATGGTACGCAACGGCAAGGATGTTCGTTCGCTTTCCGACGACGTGATCCTGACGCCCTCGGCCAAGGATTTTTTGCGCGACTTTAAAGGCAACGGCAAATCAGCCCCGGCAGTTGTCGTTGCGGAAAGTAATTCGCCCTACGTCGGCGGCGAGCACCTTGCTCCGCCGCCTGCGAAATTGAATTCCAAATCGCCGAAGTCGGAGCTGGAATCGTTTTTCAATTCGCCGTACGCGCACCATTTGAAAGAGCAGATCTGCGAGATGGGCCACCGCCTGTGGAAGCGCGCCTACGTGGACGGCAACGGTGGCAACATGGCGATTCGGGTCGGCGAAGACATCGCCATCTGCACGCCGACGCTGGTGAGCAAAGGTTCGCTTAAGCCCGAAGACATGTGCCTCGTGGATTTTGAAGGCAACCAGCTCTGCGGAACGAAGAAACGCACGAGCGAAATTCTGATGCACCTGCAGATGATGAAGCGCCAGCCCAAGGCCATCGCAACGTGCCATTGTCATCCGCCGTATGCGACGGCTTTCGCCGTCGCGGGCATTGCTCCGCCGACGTGCATGTTGCCCGAGTATGAGGTGTTTTGCTCCGTCGGCGTCGCGCCGTATCGCACGCCTGGTTCGGCGGACATGGGCAAGCTCGTCGCGGAACTGACCGATCAATTCAACACCATCCTCATGGCGAATCACGGCGTCGTGACGTGGAGCCACAACAACATTGAGGAAGCCTACTGGCGCATGGAGATCATCGAGGCGTATTGCCGCACGATTGTCGTGGCCGGTCAACTCGGCAAGCCGATCAACACGTTCACCGGCCCGCAAATGAAGGAACTGCTCAATATCAAGCAGAGCCTGGGCTTCGTAGATCCGCGCTTTGGCATGAAGGAATGTGAACTCTGCGACAGCGGTGAATGGCGTCCGGGCGCGGCGTGTGCGACGCCGGAAACCCCCGCCATCGGTCCGGATGCCGAGGCGGAAGCGGTGGTGAAGGCGGTCACGGACCAGATCATGAGCCGGTTGAAATAGCGCGCCACGGCACCCGCACCAGCCAGTCTTTCAGGGAAGACCGAGGCGCGCACGCGGGCGTTTTTCCTGCTTGAGAGAATCTCCGTTTCAGCCGATAACTTCTCGTACATTTTACACATGAAGAAAATCCTGGTCATTGACGACGAAGTCTGGTTGCGGGAGATGGTGCTGTTCGCGTTGAGCCAGAAGGGCTATCAGGTCGTGGAGGCCACGAGCGGTGAAGAGGGCATTGAGCGGGCGCGCAAGGAGGTTCCCGACCTCATCCTGTGCGACGTCAACATGCAGAAGATGAACGGCTATCTCACGCTGTCCGCGCTCCGCAGCGAGCCGGTCACGGCGGCGATCCCGTTTATATTGATGACCGGCATGGCGGATCCGGCGGGCATGCGGCACGGCATGGAGCTGGGCGCGGATGATTACCTGCCCAAACCGTTCTCCATCGAAAATCTTTACGCGGCCGTCGAGGTGCGGCTGAAAAAATCCAGCGTCTTGCGGGCGGAAGCCGAGCGCAAGCTGGCGGATCTGCGCGAAAACATCAGCCTGATGCTGCCCCACGAACTGCGCACCCCGCTCAACGGCATCCTCGCCTACGGTGAAATTTTGGCCGCCGACGCCGCCTCGTTGCCGCCGGAGGAGATCGCGGAAATGGGGCAGGAGATTTACCAGTCGGGCAAGCGGCTGGAGCACCTCGTGGAAAATTTTCTCATTTTCGCACAGATCGAACTGCTGGGTTCCGATCCGCAAAAGCAGCAGTCGTTACGCGGCCAGTTGACCGCACAGGCCGCCGCCGTGGTGGAAAAAAATGCGCTGGAACAGGGCAGGGAAGCAAACCGGCTCGGCGATCTGTCGCTCGAACTCGGAAACGCGGCGGTGCCGATGTCCGCGAATTATCTGGGCAAGGTGGTGGCGGAACTGGTGCGCAACGCGTGCAAGTTTTCCACGGAGGGTTCGCCCGTTAAAATCACGCTGGCCGAGGCGGGTGACGACGTGGTAATGACGGTCACCGACCAGGGGCGCGGTTTTTCACCGGAACACATTGCGCAAGTGGGCGCCTACATGCAGTTCGACCGCAAGCTACACGAGCAGCAGGGGCTGGGGCTGGGGCTGACAATCTGCAAACGCCTGACGGAATTGCACGGCGGCACGCTGAGCATTCAAAGCCAGGTGGGCGCGGGTGCGGTGGTGGCGGTGAAACTGCCCAGGGCAAAACCGGCTTGAAGGGTCACTGTGGCCAGAGGCTGAGATGGTGACGGTCGAGGTACGTCAGCAACACGTTCGGCAGCGTGACCAGCATCAGGAAAATCAAGACGATCCCCACCAGCGGCGCGAGATCCAATTTGCCCAAACGCAGCGGCAGGCGGTTGAGCGGAACGAGCAAATTCCGGGCGGTCAGGCTGGCAAAATCCCAGACCGGGCTGCGGCCCAGATAGACGTAGCTGGCTGCCAGGTGAACGATCAAAAAAGCGGGCAGCAATTCCTTCAAACTGAAAACCAGGCCTCCGCCAACTAGCAGGCTTTGCCCTAGCAAATGCAGGCTGGATTGCGTCCGGCTGACGATCCCGAAGTAAACCAACGCGGGATGAAAAGCCGCCCAGAATCCGGCGGCGGCGAGCATCGGGAGAAGCCCCTGCACCGGCCACGGCCAGCGGGCAGCGCGGCCCAACTGGACAGAAATCATTTTCTGAAACGGGTCGGAACCACTGGCATGCCGGTTGATGGCCGCGAGGGTGAGCAGCCAAAAATAAAGCACCACGAAAGCCCGGAGGAAACTCAGCAGCGAGAACACCAACGTCGGCAAAAACGCCGTGCCGCGAAAGGTCAGCACCACGAAATAGAAATCCAGCTTCGGCGTCCAGTTCACCGCCGGGCCGATCTGCTGATAGACGACGGCACGTCCCAGCACCAGCACCGCCAGCGCGGCGGGAAAGTGCCAGCGTTTGACTTGTCCGGGCTGCGCCCGCCGCAAGGTTCCCGACAGCGTGGATGGCGTGGGCGTGGCAAAAGGATCGGCAAAAACCGAACGCCAGTTCAACCACAGCAGGATGCCCGCGATATTCAGAATGAAATCAATCAGGGACATGGACTGATGCGTGAAACGTGAAACGTAAAACGTAATCGAAGTGATTCACGCTTCAGTTTTCACGCATCACGAACTCACATCATTTTCAACAGCGTGTCCGCCATTTCGCTGGGCGTCACAGCCACACCGATGCCCGCCGCCTTGAACGCGGCAATCTTCGCCTCCGCCGTGCCTTTGCCGCCGCTGACAATCGCCCCGGCGTGACCCATGCGGCGTCCCGGAGGAGCCGTGGTACCGGCAATGAAACCGGCAACGGGCTTTTTGCAATGCTTGGCGATCCACTCGGCGGCTTCTTCTTCCGCGCTGCCGCCGATCTCGCCAATCATGATGATGCCGGTGGTTTCGGGGTCGTCGTTGAACATCTTGATGACATCGAGATGCGAGGTGCCGTTGACAGGATCGCCGCCAATGCCGACGCAGGTGGACTGGCCGACCCCGCGCGATGTGAGTTGCCACACCGCCTCGTACGTCAGCGTGCCGCTGCGCGAGACGACACCGATGTGGCCCTTCTTGTGAATGTAGCCGGGCGAAATGCCAATGCGGCAGCCGCCGTGGGAATCCTTGCCTTCACCGGGCGTGACGACGCCGGGACAATTCGGACCGATGAGCCGCGTCTTGCTGCCTTGCATGGCGCGCTTCACTTTCACCATGTCGTTGACGGGAATGCCTTCGGTGATCGCGACGGCCAGCGCAATGCCGGCGTCCACGCTTTCCAAAATTGCGTCGGCGGCGAAGGGCGGGGGAACGAAGATGGCGCTCGCGGTCGCCCCGGTTTGCTTCACGGCCTCGGCGACAGTGTCGAAGATCGGAACCTTCTTGCCGCCGTGCTCGAAGAACT
>JANYDP010000142.1 GCA_025363535.1 Verrucomicrobiota bacterium
CGCCCCATGCCGCCGCCCACGCCGCCGGAATTGAACGGCCCCTCAATCGCCCAGTCATGCGGCAGATTCACCACGCGCCAGTTGCTGTCGTCGAAATTATTTTGCACATACGAAACATCGCCGCCGGGATTTCCCCCGGGCCGCGTGAAACGTTTCGCCGGGTCTTTGATGAAATTATTCCCGGACGGAAGAATCCACGACTTGAGCACGGGATGCGTAGCCGCAGCCAGTTTCTCCGCGTCGGAAGTGGCTTCGGCCAGCCGCTCCGTTTGCTCCTCGTTGCGCGCAACAGGCCGCACATCGTAGAGCAATTCTTCGGCGCTGACATTCGTCGGATCGCCCTTGGTGAAGCGCCAATGCTCATCAATCGAAATTCTTTCGCGCGGCGAAGTTAGCGTCGGCGCGGCGTCCGCCCAAATAGTTCCGGCGAGCAAGGCGGCGCTGACAATCCGGTTGAAATTCATTTTCATTTTGTTTTCAACTGAACTGGTGTGTCTTCAATTGGCTTTGTTCGCGGGAACTGCGTTCAAGGAATCATTCAGACTCGGATCGCCGCTCGGTGGTGGGGCATGGTCGGTCCTGGCCGGCGGCCCGAGGATTTCGGTGAAGATCGGCTTCAAGGCGTCTGCCCAAATTTGGTAGCCCTTGACCGTGGGATGCAACCGGTCGCGCGACATTCCCGGAAATAATTTCCCGTCCGCGTCCGCCAGTTTGTCGTTGATGTTGACGTAGCGAATCTTTTTTCCGTCCGCCATTTTGGCGAGGCTCTCGTTGATCTGGTTGATCTCGGGAATCACCGCCAGGTTGTCGTTGCGCGGAAAAATTCCGGTGAGGATGATGACAGCGGCCGGCGCTTTTTCCTGCGCAACTTTCACGATGGCCTGCAAACCGCGCGTGATGTCGGCCACTTTTTCTTCGCCGCCGGGAATCATGCCCACGTTGTTGATGCCGGCGAGCAGGACGATGATTTTTGGATTCACCCCGTCGAGTTCACCGTTCTCCAGACGCCAGAGAATGTTTTGCGTGGCGTCCGCGCCCCAACCAAAGTCGCCCACGTTCCAGCCGAAGAAATTGGTGGTCCAGTTTTCCAGCATCTCGTGATATTGCGAATCTTTTGTTCCCCAGCGGCGCGTGATGGAGTCGCCGACAAAATAAACATCAATGCCGCCCAGCTTTGCCTTTTCGACCAACTGTTCGTGGGCGCGCTGTGAATTTTTATCGGCACGCGCCGAAGGTTTGTCCGCGCCCGGCCGGTAACCACGCATCGGCTGCCCTGGCGCGGCGCTCGTGGAGCCAGCCGCCGACGGCAACGTGGTCTGCGCAAAGCCGGTGAACGAAATCGCTCCTGAATTATTGAGCACCAGCGCGCCGGTGTTGGAGGTTGCTGATACCGGGCCTGCCGTTTGACGGTCAAACGTCATGATGTCTCCGTAGTCAGTAAAAGTGGCAGGAAGTCCATCTTGGCCAGCATAACGAGGAACGCCTGTGGGGGTCCCATTGGCGGCGGTGGTAAGGTCTATGTTTGCGCCAGCGGCGATCCAAGTAAAATTCGTTTGCAATGCATTGCCAGTTCCCTGGCCAAAGGCGGCCGTCGCCATGACGGTGGCGCATAAAAATCCAACGAGTATTTTTCGGGTGGGCTTCATACGTTTGCAGAGTTTAAGCAGAGCTTAATTTCCACGGGGCCCGGTATTCGCGGGTGAGCAGTTTGCTCGCATCGGCATCGGCGATGATTTCTTCCTTGGCAACGTCCCACCGAATCTTCCGGCCCGTGAGCATGGAAATCAGACCGAGGTGTCCCGGCGTGGCGGAATGATGTGCGGTCTCCACCGGCGCGACGGTGGGCTGGCGGGTCTTGACGCAGTCGAGAAAATTGCGGACGTGGCCCGGCGATTCGTAGAGCTTCACTTTGCGCAATTCATCGGGAAGATTTTTATACCCGGTGAATTTTGGGTTGGAACATTCGATGCCCGATTCGCCGGCGAAAACCCAGCCGTCCGTGCCGATCCACTTGGCACTTTCATGTTCAATCTCGGGCTGGCCACCCGCAATGGTCATTTGAATGTCCTGCGGATACTTCAGTTCGATGCGGAATTTCGTGCAGGTGTTGAAGACGTCTTCCTTGGGCGGAAAGTCGCCGTGACCTTCGATCTCGGACGGGCCGGAACGATCGGCGTCCATCCCCCAATGCGCGATGTCGCAGAAGTGGCCGATCCAATCCATCAGCATCCCGCCGCCGGTGTTGTAATTCCAACGCCAGTTCTTGTGGATGCGGGCCTGGATGTAGGGCTGCATTTCGGAGGGCCCAATCCACGTTTTGTAATCTAGTTCCGCCGGCGGCTTCTGAACTTCGAAACTCGCATCCGAGCCTCCGAATTGCGAAAGAAAATCAATGTGACCATCCAGCAATCCAACCTCGACGTGTTTGATTGTGCCGATGAGACCGTTCCGGACAATTTCACACGCCCGGCGATAGGACGGCTGCGAACGTCGCCACGAGCCGGTTTGCCAGATGATTTTGTTTTGTTGAACCGCGCGGACGATGGCCTGCTGTTCCGCGATGGTTTTCGCCAGCGGCTTCTCGCCATAGACATCCTTCTTTTGTCGCGCGGCTTCAGTGTAGGCGAGCGCATGCCAGTGATCCGGCACGGCGATCATCACGGCGTCAATGTCCTTGCGCGCCAGCAGCTCGCGGTAGTCGTGAAACGCGGCGCAATCCTTGTTCTGGTAATTCTCGTTGATGGTGTCCACCGCATCCTTCAAATGAAGCTTGTCCACATCGCACGCGGCGACCACGCGGCAAGTTTCCTCAGTAAGAAAATTCTTGGTGTTTTGCGGCCCCTGCATGCCCCAGCCGATGACGCCCACGGTTATTTTGTTTGACGGCCGGTCTGCGCCAAAAATCGAACTGGGCACAATCGTCGGCAAGGTGATGGCGGCGGTGGTGGCGGTGATAAAACGGCGGCGGCTGATGGTGGTGGTGGATTTATTTTTCATTGTTGTCAGAACATCACGGAATTTTGTCGCCCACGCGGGTCATCGCCGGGTCCGGCACGTCGGCCTGGACAGGCAGAACCAGGCTGAGGAGAAAAAGTGCGCTCGGTTTGAGAAAATTGTTTTCATACCAACAATCCAACCCGGTCGGAATGGCGAGGGCAAGCCAATGTTCTGAATCGCGCCGGAAGCAGCGGCTGAGATGCGATGCGATTATCCATTCGTTACGGGTTTAGATGTATTGGGCGAGTTTGCAACACAACCCTTGTTCCGGCCAATATGATGACTGCCTATGGCACTCAGGCGTCTGTTTGATAGACTTCAGGAAAATCAAAATGGGAGATCAGTTGGCACCAAATATTTGCAGCTTTGCCGGGTTAGTTGATCATGGTTTGGCTTTGTACCGACGGGGCAAACCGATTTTCTTATGCTTTTCAAATCACCTGGACCGTGCATCATGCCTCATCGCAACACGGTCCAAACAATTGATGCAAGACCAAACCTTACCAGTGTGAAATTACATAAATCAAGCTTCAGCCCATTCATCAGCCTGCTCACGGCGACGTTGGTTGCCGTTGGATCAACGGCCCTGGCCGCCGACAAACCAGCCGCGACCCTCAAGGACGCCTACAAAGATCATTTTTACATGGGGGTCGCCATCAATCGCACCATCGCCATGAACGCCGCCGTTCGGGCCGAGAACGTGAACCGAAGCCTGGAGCAGGTGAACAAAGACATTGCCGTCGTCACCGGACAGTTCAACCAAATTTCCCCGGAGAACGATTTGAAGTGGCAATTGATTCATCCGCAGGCCGGATCGGACGGCTACAATTTTGGGCCGGCCGACGCCTATGTGAACTTCGGTCTGAGCAACAACATGTATATCGTGGGACACACCTTGGTCTGGCACAGCCAGACACCGGGCTGGGTGTTTCAAGGAACTAACGTGCCGCCCGGCGCAACCAATTCCCCTGCGCCAACGCTGACGCCTGGTCCGGACACCACCAACGCGCCCGGGACAAACGGATTCGGCGGGCGTCGTGGTGGCCGTGGGTTTGGTGGTTTTGACATGAGCGGACC
The DNA here is from genome assembly GCA_025363535.1 of Verrucomicrobiota bacterium. Lineage (GTDB taxonomy): Bacteria > Verrucomicrobiota > Verrucomicrobiia > Limisphaerales > CAIQOK01 > CAIQOK01. Next base: position 4,075 of record JANYDP010000142.1, read on the forward strand.
GCGCGCCTCCCGCGAAGAATTGCTGCAACGGATGCACGATCACATCTCCACCGTCGTGGGTCGTTACAAGGGCAAGATCAAAGTCTGGGATGTCGTGAACGAGGCGCTTGCCGACGGCGGCACGAACATCCTGCGCGCCTCGCCCTGGCAGCAAATCATCGGACCGGATTTTATCGCCAAGGCGTTTGAATACGCTCACGAAGCCGATCCGGATGCGATTCTCCGCTACAACGACTACTCATTGGAGAATCCCGCCAAGCGCGCCAAGCTCATCACGTTGATTAAGTCCCTCCAGGCACAGGGTGTTCCCGTGATGGCCATTGGCTCGCAGACGCACGTCAGCGTTTCGTCGCCAAGCTTTGAACAGGAAGACGCGGTGCTGACCGATTTAGAGACGCTCGGACTGCCGATTCACATCACTGAACTCGACGTCAACAGCGCGCAGAGCGGTCAGCGCAGCAACAGCGGCGATGTCACCGCCAATGCCGCCACCACGCAGGGCGGTCTGGTGAGCAACGCCGACAAGAAACTGGCCGACGCCTACGCAGGACTTTTCCGTGCGTTCAAAAAACACGACAAATCCGTGAAAGTGATCACATTCTGGGGTGTGAACGACGGCGTCTCCTGGCGCGCGCAGGGCCGTCCACTCTTGTTCGACGCGAACGACCAGCCCAAGCCGGCCTTCGATGCCGTGATGCGCGTGGCCACTGGCGAACCATTGAAAGTAGAATAGTTCTTCCAAGCGAACGGGCGTTGCCGCGCTGCAAATAAATCCAAAATCAATTCTAACAATGAAATCACGATTTCTCCTCCTGGCCGGCTTGTTCTTGTTTTCCGGCGGCGCCCATGCGCAAAAACAGAGCGCTGAAAAAATGAAATCTCCGGACAAAAAATTCTACGTCTTCCTCTGCTTTGGCCAGTCCAACATGGAAGGCTTTCCGGGCATTGAACCGCCGGACAAAGGGCCGGTGGATGCTCGATTGCAGATGTTGGCGGCGGTTGATTTCCCAGGCATTGGTCGAACCGATGGCAATTGGTATCCGGCCGTTCCGCCGTTGTGCCGGCCCGGCTCGGGACTTTGCCCGGCCGATTATTTTGGCCGGACACTCGCCTCCAATCTCCCGCCGGACATCAAGGTGGGCATCGTCAATGTTTCGGTCGCCGGCTGCAAAATTGAATTGTTCCAAAAGACGAATTACGAAGCCTACGCATCCACGGCGGCATCTTGGATGAAAAACATCATCAAGACCTACGACGGAAATCCCTACCAGCATCTCGTGGACGCGGCCAGGCTGGCGCAGAAAGATGGCGTCATCAAAGGCATTCTGTTGCATCAAGCCGAGTCCAACACAGGTGACCAGCAATGGCCGAACAAAGTCAAAGGCGTCTATGAAAACCTGCTGCAAGATTTGAATCTGCGCGCCAAAGACGTGCCGCTGATCGCCGGCGAACTCGTGAACGCCGATCAAAAAGGCGCGTGTGCCAGCATGAACAAAAT
>JANYDP010000146.1 GCA_025363535.1 Verrucomicrobiota bacterium
GCCACGCCGCCGCCCATTGTTTCCGGCAGCAGTTTGTCGCCGTAAGCGCCGTTGACGTGGGTGAAGTCAATTCCCGCCGCGCGCGTGATGTCGGTGAATTTTGCCAGCGGCACTTCTTCTGCGCTCACAATGATGGCGGCTTGAGTGACCAGCAGAACCAGCGTTGCCAGCCCGGCGCGAACCGGCTGAAGATTTTTTGCGATTGAAGATTGGTTTGGCATCGTGAAACTGGTTAGGATTTACCAGCAATTCACACATCAGGCAACATGACAATGCAGCACCCATTGCAAAAGCGCTGGCTGAAATGGCCACTGGGATTCGCTTTTTGGACGTTGATCGGGCTGTCGTTCGCGTTTCAATTTTATATTTCCAGCGCGAAGGCCGGCATGGATGTCACCTGGAAACAGGCGGTGAGCTACGCGTTGGGTGACTGGTATGTGTTCGCGCTGCTTTCGATTCCGGTGGTGTGGCTCGCCGGAAAATTTCAGTTTGAGTCGGGTCGCCGCGCGGTGAGTTTGCTGGTCCACCTTCCGTGCAGCGTGGTTTTTTCGCTCACATACATGGTGCTGCGTGCGTGGATCGGGACGTGGCAGAGCGAGGCGAGTTTTGCCGAAGCCTTCCAGCCGCTGCTGGTGAAGACGTGGCATTTCAACCTGCTGATTTACTGGGTGATTGTTGCCGTGAGTTTTGCGTTCGCTTACTACGGCAAATTTCGCGAGCGCGAACTGCGCGCGGCAGAACTGGAAAAAAGTCTCGCGCAGGCGAAGCTGCACGCGCTCCAGATGCAATTGAATCCGCATTTTCTGTTCAACAGCCTGCATTCCGTTTCCGCGCTGATGCATCAGGACGTGGAAGCCGCCGACCGAATGGTAGTGCGCTTGAGTGATTTGTTGCGGGCGGCGCTCGATAATTCCGGCGCGCAAGAAGTGACGCTGCGCGATGAACTGAAATTTCTGCAAAGCTATCTGGAGATCGAAAAAATTCGCTTCGGAAATCGGCTCACGGTGCAGACAGAAATTCCCGCTGACCTGCTGGATGCCCGCGTGCCGAATCTGATTTTGCAACCGTTGGTGGAAAACGCCATCCGCCACGGCATCGAGCCGCACGCCAAGCCGGGACGCATTGAACTGCGAGCGCAACGCGTGAACGGTAAGCTCACGCTGGACGTGAGCGACAATGGCGCAGGCGTCAATGATACCAAGGCGATCAGCGAAGGCGTGGGTTTGGCCAATACCCGCGCACGATTGCGAACGCTCTACGGCGAGGCGCAAAGCTTTGAATTGAGGAATCGTCCTGAAGGCGGATTGCGCGCGCAACTGACGATTCCATTTCACACGGCGGAGGAATTAAAATGAAAAAAATTCGCACGCTCATTGTTGACGACGAATCGCTGGCGCGCGACCGGATGCGCCAGTTGCTGCAAGGCGAAAGTGAAATCGAAATCGTCGGCGAATGTGCGGATGGAAAATCGGCGGTGGAAAAAATTCGGCAGGCGACGCCGGATTTAATTTTCCTCGACGTGCAGATGCCGGAGCTGGACGGCTTCGGCGTGGTGGAAGCGTTGGGCGCGAATGTGACCCCGGTCATCGTGTTCGTCACCGCGCACGACAAGTTTGCGTTGCGGGCATTTGAGATTCACGCGGTGGATTATTTATTGAAGCCATTCGACCGCGAGCGTTTTCAAAAAGCGTTGCAACGTGCGCTGGACCAAGTGAAGCAACGGGACACCGGCAAACTGCTTGAGCGGCAGGCGGCATTGATTGCCGCATTGCGGTCGCCGCAGACGGATGACCGACTTGCAGTAAAATCTGGCGGTCACGTCGTGTGGGTGAAACTCGAGGACGTGGATTGGATCGGCTCGGCGGACAATTACGCGGAACTGCACGTCGGCGCAAAATCCCATTTGATGCGTGAGACGCTCGCGGCATTGGAAGCGCGGCTAGATCCGCAAAAATTTGTCCGCATCAGCCGCTCAGTCATCGTCAATGCGCGACGCATCAAGGAACTCAAACGGTTGTTTTATGGCGGCTACGAGTTGATTCTTCAAGATGGCAACAAGCTCACCTTGAGCCGGCGGTATCGGGACAAGCTGCAGCAGTTGGGTTTTGAGTGAGTGGACGGCAACCGCGCCCGGCTGGATTTGAACTGGAAGTTTTAACGCTCAACTTGACTGGCAATACAACCGAAATTCATTCATGATTCAACCACTTATGAAATTCTCAGATCATTCGCTGCGGCACCGACACGTCGGTGCTTTGATAACTTCCCTGTGTGCGTTGTGGCTCCTCGTTTCCACCGCGACGGCGTGGGCGGACTCGGTGTTTACCGTTCGGCAAACGTACACCGTCACCAACATGCCCGAAGGCGCGAAACAGGTGCGCGGCTGGTTCTGGATGCCTGAAGATCGTCCCGAACAACGCGTGCTGGAATTCAAGGTCGTGGAAGGCCCGGAATCGTTGCGCATCACGCGGGATTCCACGTACGGACGTTCCTGGATTTACGCCGATGCTCCGGTCAATCCCGCCAAACCGCTGCGGGTCACGACCGAATTCAAAGTGCTCCGCCGCGCCGTCAGCGGCCTGGCCGATCCGACGAAGACCCGTCCGATCACCGACCAGGATCGGCGCACGTTCGCCGCCGCCTCCCGGTTGGACGAAGTCCACATGGAAGTCAACCCGACGATTCAAAAAATTGCCGATGAAGTGGCGGGCGACGAAAAAAACCCCGTGCTCCAGGCGCACAAGTTTTTCCAGTACGTGATTGATCACAGCGAGCATTACTCGAAGTCCGGCCCCACGCCCACAGGCAAGTGCCTCGGCGACGCGATGGAATGCCTGGCCGGCACCGGCGATTGTTGCTCGGATCAGCACGGCCTGTTCATCGCGCTGTGTCGCGCGCGCGGCATTCCGTGCCGGCTGATGTTTGGCAGCCGGTTGAAACCGGAAAATCTGGGCAAGGATCACGAGCCGGGCTATCGCTGCTGGCCGAATTTTTACGCGCCTGGCCTGGGCTGGGTGCCGCTCGATGTCTCTTCGGGAGACGCTGCCGGCGACAAGGCTGACAACTGGTTCGGCGGCCTGGATGAAAACCGGATCGAATGGGCCGAGGGCCGGGACTTTGAACTGGAACCCCGCTCGCAAGTCCGGCCCGACCTGGTTATTCGCGCCTGGGTGGAAGTGGATGGCAAACCGACCAAGGGCTATGAGCGCGTGGTGAATTTCCAACGCGAGGAAGTGTCGGCAGCAGCAACGGTCAAAACCGCTGCCGTCAACGCGACCGTAAAATAATCCGGGCGAGTTGAAGTGCTGTGCGGCGCGTGGAATAAATTCCGTGCGCCGCCTGCGTTTGGTTTGATGCCCAGCGTATCTTCGTGGAGGCAGTGATTTTCCGTTCATTGATTTAGAGGACGGAGCAACATTCACGGACCTGCCGTTCGTCCCTAAATTTCTGCCATCCGTCCCTGGAATGTTTATTTATTTCCGGCGGCACGCATAATTTGTCCATGTCAAAACAATCAAGAGCTAAAGCCAAGGCTTGGTGATTTTTGGCCATCAAAAGTAAGCTGGCAACCTACAACTCCCAACCTCGGTATTTATGTCACTTCAAAAACGTTTCAGAATGTGCCCGCTCGCCGGTTGCGCCATGCTGCTCCTGGTCGGCGGCAGCACCCACGCCTCCACCAACACCAGTGTCGCCCGCGTTTGGGATGAGCGCGCGCTGGCGTCCATCCGTGTGGATACGCCGCATCCGCCCGCGCAGGCGCGCAACCTGTTCAGTCTTTCCGTGTGCCTGTACGACGCCTGGGCGGCCTACGACACGAACGGGGCGGTGGGGTACATTTATCGCGGCAAATACTCTGCCACCAATATCGCCTTGGCGCGGCGTGAAGCGATCAGCTATGCGGCTTATCGGATTTTGAAGGAACGCCACTTCTATTCGAAAACCGCGGCCACCACTCTTGCAGCGGACGACGCCCAAATGACGGCGCTGGGCTACAACACCAACAATGTTTCGCGCGACACTTCTACTCCGGCGGGCGTGGGCAACTCAATTTACGACGCCGTCTCAGCCTGGTTCATCAACGATGGCGCCCGGCAAACCAATGGCACCCAGGCGGCACCTTACCCGGACTATCCCGTTGGCCAGGGCGGCTACGTCTATACCAACGGATACTTGGCAGTGGCGCTGACCGGCATCACCGACGGCACCAACAGCACGCTGGTGAATATCAATCACTGGCAGCGGTTGCAGATCGGCAACCCGATTGATCAAAATGGATTTCCCCAAGGGCCGATTCAAAAGTATCTGGGCGCGCAGTGGCTGGGCGTGCGGCCCTTCGCGCTGGCCCGCACCGACGCGACGAAGCCGTGGATTGATCCCGGCCCGCCGCCGTTGTTCGGTGGAGCCACGCATGCTGAATTTGTCAGCAACGTGGTGGAGGTTATCCGTCGCAGCAGTGAACTGACTGTGGATGACGGTGTCATGGTTGATATTTCCCCCGGTGCATTCGGCAACAACACTCTCGGCACCAGCGATGGCACCGGGCACCCCGTCAATCCAGCCACGGGCCTTCCGTATGCGCCCAATCTGGTTTTGCGCGGCGATTTTGTCCGCGTGTTGGCTGAGTTTTGGGCGGATGGTCCAAGTTCTGAAACCCCACCGGGCCACTGGAATGTTCTCGCCAATGGGGTAGGGGATAGCACCAATTTCGTCAAACGCCTCGGCGGCACCGGGCCGGTGGTGGACGATCTGGAGTGGGATGCGAAGACTTACTTCGCGCTTAATGCCGCCGTCCATGAAGCCGCCTGCGCCGCCTGGTCGCTGAAACGTTACTATGATGGCTGGCGTCCCATCAGCGCCATTCGCTACCTCGGCGGACTCGGCCAGTCCAGCGACCCGGGCCTCCCTTCGTACAACCAGTATGGTCTGCCACTGATTACCAACTTGATCGAACTTGTCACGGTTGACTCGGTCGCCTCGGGTCGCCATGCGGATCTGACTCCCGGAAAGATCGCCGTCTTCTGCTGGCCTGGTCAACCTTTTGATCCGACTAATCAAACCAGCGGCGTGACTTGGATTGATGCTGAGAACTGGGTGCCGTACCAAAAGGCGAGCTTTGTCACACCAGCTTTTCCTGGATACATATCAGGACACAGTTCCTTCAGTCGCTCGGCTGCGGAAGTCCTGACCGCTATCACGGGTTCCTCGTTTTTTCCCGGTGGCATGGCCACCTATACGGCTCCGGCCAACACCAGCCTTTCTTTTGAAAAAGGTCCGAGCACGGAGGTCCAGTTGCAATGGGCCACTTACTACGACGCCGCCGATCAGGCCGGCCTCTCGCGCATCTGGGGCGGCATTCATCCGCCGGTGGATGACTTCGGCGGCCGCCGCGCCGGCTCCCAATGCGGACAGGCGGTCTGGGCTTTGGCGAAAAAATATTTCGACGGCTCGGTGGCCAGCACGCCGATGACGATCGCTCTGCGGCCCTTGAGCGCGGGCACCAACGAACTTCGCTTCAACACACTGCGCGGCCTTTACTACAAGGTGCAGTCCACGACCAACCTCAACGTGGCGTTCAGCGACGAACCCGGCAGTTCAACGCTCGCGCTCGAAGGTTGGTTTGTGAAAACGAATGCTGCCACCGGTCCTCAAAAATTCTATCGCGCGAAGAGTTCGCTCGTACCATGATCTGACCCCGATGCCACGAAGCCTCTCCAAGTTTGAGAACAGGCTGAACGCGCCCGGCGGTTGCGCCGGGCGCGCCTTCACGCTCATTGAACTGCTCGTGGTCATCGCGATCATTGCTATTCTTGCCGCGCTGCTGCTGCCCGCACTGGCCAATGCCAAGGCTCGGGCGCAACGTATCGCCTGCGTCAACAATATCAGACAAGACGGCCTGGGACTCCGCTTATGGGCCGACGACCATGGCGGCAAGTATCCCTGGCGGTTGGATCAGGCTCAGGGTGGTGGTGAACCCAACGGCAGCGACAATGCAAAAGTGAATTTTCAATTCTGCCTCGCCTCGAATGAACTCGCCACGCCCAAGATACTGCTCTGCCCCACCGACACTGAACGCACCCTGGCCCTTAACTTTGCCGTCTGCGACACCAACAACATCAGCTACGATCTGGGAGACGACGCCGACGAAAAGAAGCCGGGCTACATCCTTATCACCGACCGCAGCCTGACCGGTTTTGAAGCCACCCTCCAGCACGACAACACCGCCTGTTATACCATCACGCTTCCCAACGGCGGCAAGCAGGCCAAGTGGGACAAGGCGATTTCCCATCGTGCCAGCACGGGCAACCTGGGATATTGCGATGGCAGCGTTCAGCCAATCACCGACGTCAATATCGTCAAGCTGATCCGCAGCATCAAACCCAGTGAAACCCTCGACGGCACCTTGCGCTTTTACGTGCCTTAACCAGGATTTGCCTGCCTGCGCCGTTGCCATTAAGATTTCGGCGGCTAAGAATGATTCTTGATCCTCATGGGCAACTCTGAAAATCCAGCGACTGGCAAACCGGCAAAAAAGAAATACGTCCGCGCCATCGGCCCACGACTGCGCGTCCTGCTGTATTTTATTTTTGCGCTCGTGGCGATTCTGGCGGCGAATTCGGTTTATCTCAGCGCCATTACGTTCATCGAGTGGTTGAAGACTGATCCGAACACGACCTACCAAAGCTGGTTTTACATGGTCATGTTCGGCACGCATCTTGGCCTTGGCCTGTCGCTCGTGTTGCCGGTAGTCATCTTTGGTTTGATTCACATGAAGAACGCGCACGATCGCCCGAACCGTCGCGCGGTCACGGTGGGTTATCTGTTGTTGCTGACCAGTATCGTGGTTTTGGTCACTGGCCTGTTGCTCACGCGCATTGATGTTTTCCAGTTCAAAAATGTCGGATTGAAAAATCCGCACGCGCGCTCCGTTGCTTACTGGGCGCATGTCATCACGCCGTTGTTGGCCATCTGGCTTTACATTTTGCATCGGCTGGCTGGTCCGCGCATCAAGTGGCGCATCGGCGTGCGCTGGGCAGTTTCCATTAGCATCGTGACGGTTGGAATGGTGTTGCTGCACTCGGCGCATCCGAAAAAAAATCAGGTTGGTTCGACGGAAGGTAAGAAATATTTTGAACCGTCACTTGCACGCACGGCGTCGGGAAATTTTATTCCTGCGAAAACGCTGATGATGGACAGCTACTGCTTGAACTGCCATCAAGACGCGTATCAGGGCTGGTTTCACAGCGCGCACCATTTCAGTTCGTTCAACAACCAGCCGTATCTGTTCAGCGTGCGCGAGACGCGGCAGGTTTCGCTGAAGCGCGACGGCAGCGTCAAAGCCTCGCGCTGGTGCGCCGGCTGCCACGATGTCGTGCCGTTTTTCAGCGGCGCGTTTGATGATCCGAAATTTGACGACGTGAATCATCCGACCTCGCAGGCGGGCATCACCTGCACGGCGTGCCACGCCATCACGCACGTCAACAGCACCAAGGGCAACGCCGACTACACGATTGACGAGCCGATCCACTATCCTTTTGCCTACAGCACCAATGCCTTTCTCCAATACATCAACCAGCAATTGGTGAAGGGCAAACCGGAGTTCCACAAAAAAACATTCCTGAAGCCGTTCATGAAGTCGGCGGAATTTTGTTCCACCTGCCACAAGGTCAGCATCCCCGGCGACCTGAATCACTACAAAGATTTTCTGCGCGGGCAAAATCACTACGACACTTATCTGTTGAGCGGCGTCTCCGGCCACGGCGCAAAAAGTTTTTACTATCCCGATCAGGCCAAACAAAATTGCGCCGCGTGCCACATGCCGTTGAAAGAGTCGGCGGACTTTGGCGCAAACTTTTTCAACCCGACCAACGACTCGACGCGCTACATCCACAGCCACTTTTTTCCGGCGGCGAACACGGGCGTTCCATTTTTACGCAATGACACCAATGCGATTGCCACGCATCAGGAATTTCTGAAAGGCGATTTGCGCGTGGACATTTTCGGCATCAAGGAAGGCGGCGCAATTGATAATCCGCTCACCGCGCCGTTGCGCCCGAAAGTTCCGACGCTCAAACGTGGTCAGCGTTATCTGATTGAGGTCGTTATCCGCACGCTGAAGCTTGGACATCCGTTCACGCAAGGCACGGTGGACTCGAACGAGGCGTGGCTCGAAGCCGTCGCGAAGAGCGGCGACCAACGCATTGGTCACAGCGGCGGACTCGGTGCGTTTCGTGAGGTGGATCCGTGGGCGCATTTTCTGAACGTCTATATGCTCGACCGCGACGGCAACCGCGTTGACCGCCGCAATCCGCAGGACATTTTCACGCCGCTCTACAATCATCAGATTCCGCCCGGCGCGGGACAGGTCGTGCATTACGAAATCGTTGTTCCCGAAAATCAGACCGAACCGCTGACGGTCGAGGTGAAATTGCAATATCGCAAATTCGATACGCTCTACATGAATTATGTTTTCGGCACGAACTATGTGAAAGGCGTGCCCTACACCGTTACGAATGATTTACCGATCACCACCATCGCGGCAGATAAAATTACTTTCCCGATTGAAGGCGTGGCCGCATCTGAAATTTCAAATCTCAAATCTGAAATTCCCGAATGGCAGCGCTGGAACGATTACGGCATCGGCCTGTTCTCGGAAGGCAACATCGGCGCGGAGAAAGGCGAACTCATCCAAGCCGCGCAAGCGTTCGAGCAAGTTGAAAAGCTCGGGCGCGCCGACGGCCCGGTGAATCTGGCGCGCGTTTATTTCAAGGAAGGCCGGCTCGACGATGCGGTGGAAGCATTGAAGCGTGCCGCGAAATGCGATCCGCCCGCGCCGCGCTGGACGGTGGCGTGGTTCAACGGTTTGGTGAACAAACAGAATGGTTTTCTGGATCAAGCCATCACCGAGTTCCGCAGCATTCTGGAAGACCGCTATCCCGAACTCGACAAGCGCGGTTTTGATTTCAGCAAGGATTACGAAGTCATCAACGAACTCGGCCAAGCGTATTTCGAGCGCGCAAAAATGGAACGTGCCGACCCCGCGAAGCAAAAGGAATTCCTGAACCTCGCCGTGGATTCATTCCAAAAAACACTGGCATTGGATTCGGAAAATCTGACCGCGCATTACACGCTCGCCCAAATTTATTCCCAGCTCGGTGACGATGCAAAAGCGGATTATCATCGCCAAGAACACGCGAAATATCTGCCTGACTACAACGCGCAGGATCATGCGGTGAGCGTTGCGCGGCGGGCCGATCCCGCCGCCGACCATGCCGCGCAAGCCACCGTGATCTATCCGTTGCAACGCGCGGGCGCGCCGGGAGTGGACGCCGCAAAAAAATCCAGCGACGATGCAACTGAGTAGCCAACAAGTTCAAGGCGGTGGACAGATGTCGCGCAGCGTCTTGGACTGCGGTGGCAAGCGCAGCGCGACACCGCTTTCGCCCGCGCGGGAGATTTTCAATTTC
>JANYDP010000163.1 GCA_025363535.1 Verrucomicrobiota bacterium
CCGAAACCGCGCCCACCTGCACGCCCGCCAGCAACACGCCGGAGCTGTTTTTCAAGCCGCCCACCGTACCGGCGTGCAACTCCAGTTCGTAGGTGCCGCGAAACAGGCTCGCCCCCTTGCTGAACTGAATCAGCAGCGCAGCCAGCACCACCAGGCCGATGAACACGAACAGCCCGACCTTCCATTCCAGACGTTTGTTTTCCATGTCAGTTAGATTTCATTTTATGTCCGAAACACCCTCAATGAACTGGCGCACCACGGGATCGGTCGAATTGAAAATCTCATCCGGCGTGCCCGCCACGTATATTTTTTTTTCGTGCAGCATCAGGATGCGCTGCCCGACCCGCCGCGCGCTCCGCATGTCGTGCGTGACCGCCACGCTAGTGATTTTCAGCCGCTGATGCACCCTCAAAATCAACTGGTCAATGCTGTCCGAGGCAATCGGATCCAGCCCCGTCGTCGGCTCGTCGTACAGGACAATTTGCGGCTGATAGACAATCGTCCGCGCCAGGCCCACGCGCTTCCTCATGCCGCCGGAAAGTTCCGACGGTTTTTTATTTTCAATGCCCGGCAGGTCCACCATTTCCAAAGCCTCGGCCACCCGCGCCTTGATCACGTCGGGCGCCAGCCGCTGATTGTGCCACAAAACGAACCCGACGTTTTCGGCCACGGTCATGGAATCAAACAACGCCGCGCCTTGGAACAACATGCCGAACTTCCGCCGGACCGGCAGCAACTGGCGCTCGTTCATCCCGCCGATGTTCTCGCCGTCAATCTGCACCGAGCCGCTGTCCGGTTTGAGCAGGCCGATGAGGTGCTTGAGCAAAACGCTTTTGCCGCCGCCGCTGCGCCCGATGATCACGACCGATTCGCCGGTGGCGATCCGCAGGCTCACGCCATCCAGAATCGTCTGGGAGCCGAAACTCTTTTTCAGGTCGCGAACTTCGATCATAGCAGATGCAGCAGCGCACTCATGGAGAGCGTCAGAAAGAAATTCGTGATCAGGATCGTGATGGACGAATAGACCACCGATTCCGTCGTCGCGCGGCCCACGCCCTCCGCGCCCTCGCCGCAATACATGCCCTTGTAGCAACCGATCAAGGACACGATGCCGCCGTAGAAAAACGCCTTCGTCAAACCGATGACCACATCCACCGAATGCGTGTACTTGAGCATGTTTTCCCAGAGATACGTCGGATCAATGCCAAACAAAAACGCCCCCACCAGATACGCCGAGCCGATGCCCACCGCCATCGCCTCCGCCGTCAGCAACGGCATCGTGAGCAACGCCGCCACGATGCGCGGCACCACCAGATAATCCACCGGGTGCGTGGCCAGCGTGCGCAGCGCGTCAATCTGCTCCGTCACCCGCATCGTGCCAAGTTCCGCCGCGATGGCCGCGCCCACGCGCCCGGCGACCATCAAGCCGGTCAGCACCGGACCAAGTTCGCTGCACATGGAGACGCTCACCAGCGCCAGCGTGGCGGTGTCCATTTTGACCTTATGAAACTGGATGTACGCCTGGGCGCACAGCACCATGCCGGTGAACGCGCCGGTGATGAGCACGACCGACTGGGATTTGACGCCGATGAAATGCATTTGCCGCAGCAGATCGCGACCGCTGACGCGGAGCGAACAGAGCGAGGCCAAAAACTCCTTGGCCAGCAGAGTCAAACGCCCCAACTCTTCAAGCCCTTCGTTGATTCTTTTGCTGGCCGGAAAATTCATTCGGCCGCGAACGTAGCAAACGAAAAAGCCGTTGGCTAGGGTTCTGTGAAATTTGTCCGGACGCCCGCTCACCCGGCGCGGAAATTCCCGCTTGGCTTGCGGCGGCGTTTTTTTTATGGTCGCGTCATGCGAGTCCCGTGGGCCTGTCTCCGTTGTGCGGTTGCGCTTCCCCTGGCGGATCAACCGGCCTGGCGAGACGAGTTGGATTTTTCCAAAGGCGAGGCGACACAACCATGACTTTACCGGCGTCAATCCGCAAAGCGTGGTGGAATGCCGCCCTGGCCATTGTTTATCCCGAGGTCTGCCAGATTTGCCGCGCGGAACGGGCGACCGTTGCCGAGGGTTACGTCTGCGCGACCTGCTGGCGACAGGTGCGATTTATCCGTCCACCGTTTTGCGAACGTTGCGGCCTCCCGTTTGAGGGTGAACTGACGACGACGTTTGAATGCACCAACTGCCGGGAGATGGAACTGCACTTCCGTTCCGCCCGCTCGGCCGTGGCCGCCGGCGGGATGGTGCTGGAAATAATTCATCGCTACAAATACCAGCGCGCCCTGTGGTTTGAACCCTTCCTTGCCGACCTGCTCATTCGCGAAGCCGCGCCGGTGCTGCGCGGAGCCGCGTGGGATTGGATCGTTCCCGTGCCCTTGCATCCCGCCAAACAACGGGAACGCGAATTCAACCAGGCCGAGCGCCTGGCCCGACATCTCGCCGCCGCCACGAACATTCCCGTCCACGCGCGGCTGTTGAAACGCGTTGAACCCACGCTGACCCAGACGCGGCTCACCCGCCCGGAACGCGCCGCCAATGTCCGGCGGGCCTTCGCGTTGCAAACGGTCGGGCTGGATTTGCCCGGCGCGCGGATCATCGTGCTCGACGACGTGTTCACCACCGGAGCCACTACCAGCGCGTGCGCCCGCGCGCTCAAGCAGGCCGGCGCGGCGGAAGTTTGCGTCTGGACAGTGGCGCGCGGACTTTGAATAATCCGGTCAGCTTGGATTGAACCTTTCCAACCGCAGCAATGCGGTGCAGATTGAAACCAACAACTCGAAACGCAAAACTTTTAGAAATGTCCACCACTTCATTCACCAAAAAAACCCTGGGATCATTGGGCTTTGACACCGTGGAACCCGCCGTGACGCCGCCGCCGCCGCCGGCCCCGGGCAGCACCGCCACGTCCTTCGCCAAGAAACCCAAGGTCGGTTCCACCAAGTCGCGCAAACGGGAAATCCCCGAAGGGCTGTGGACCAAATGTCCCAAGTGCAGCACGATGGTCTTCGACAAGGAGCTGGATGAAAACCTCAAGGTGTGCCCCAAATGCGCCCATCACTTCCCCATCGGTGCCCGCGAACGCATTCATTCACTCGTGGAAACCTGCACGTTCGAGGAGTCCGACGCGGACATGACCAGCGTGGACATCCTTGGCTTCAAAGGCGTGGGTTCCTACGCGTCCAAATTGGAATCACACAAAAAAAATACCGGCCTGAAAGACGCCGTCATCACCGGCATCGGCAAGATCGGCGAGCACCGCGTCGCGCTCGGCGTGATGGATTTCAGTTTCCTCGGTGGCTCCATGGGTTCGGTCGTCGGCGAAAAGCTGACGCGGCTCATTGAAAAGGCCACGGAAAAAAACCTGCCGCTCATCATCATTTCCACCAGCGGCGGCGCGCGGATGTACGAAGGCATGTTCAGCTTGATGCAGATGGCCAAGACCTGCGGCGCGCTGGCGTACCATGCCGAAGCGAAGCTCCCTTACATCAGCGTGCTGACGCATCCCACGACCGCCGGCGTCATGGCCAGCTACGCGAGCGTCGGTGATCTGATCATTGCCGAACCCCAGGCCATGATCGGTTTTGCCGGCCCGCGCGTCATCAAGGATACGACCCAGGCGGATTTGCCGCCGGGCTTTCAAACGGCGGAATTTCTCTTGGACCGCGGCTTGATTGACGCCATCGTGTCGCGCAAGGACATGAAGCAGCAGTTGATTGACTACATCAGCTTCATGACGGTGAACCGCACGGCGGCGGTGGGGTGAAAACGATTACGGCTTTGGAAAAATTAAGTTTACTCTCCGCGTTTACAAGCGTTCGGATGGCTCCACTGGTGAATTTGAACATGTCACCTTTGCGCCCTTGGATTTGCCGACTATCGCTCCTTGAGATCTGGTATTTTAGAGCAATCCACCCGTTAATCCGCCGCCGCCAGATCCATGTCGCGGGTGTAGTAGAGGAGGCGACCGCAGTTGTTGCACGACACCAGTTCGGACTGGGCCTGACAGGTCACAATCAATTGCACCGGCAGTTTCATGTGGCACCCGCCGCAGACACCGTGCTGCACGCCGACGACGGCGCTGTCGCCTTTGTTTTTCATCAGGCGTTCGTAACGGCCGCGCGAGCTTTCGTCCACCACAGCGGCCAGCTCCTCGCGGTTCGCCTGCAACTGGGCGAGTTCCTGTTTCAAATTCGCCTCGCGCGCGTTTAACTGAACGACCTGGTCGTCCAAAAGTTTTTTCGCTTCTGCCGCGAGCTTGGTGGCGGCGGCCACTTCCTTGAGCGCGGCTTCGGTCTGCTCCATCAATTCGATTTCCTGGTCCTCGATCTTGATGATGCCTTCCTTGCAGCCTTCGATTTCGTGCGCGAGCGCCTTGTATTCCTCGTTCTTGCGGGTCTGCAATTGCTGGTTGGCGTATTTGTCAATCAACTGCTTTTTCGCGCCAACTTCCAGTTCCAGATCCTTGCGCTTCGATTCGATGGTCTTGACCTTGAGCTTGGCGGCATCCAGGCCGCTTTGCGCCCCGGCGGATTTGGACTTGAGCAACTGGCGCTCGGGTTCGATGTGATCCAACTCGCTTTTAACGCGGCGGATCTGCTTGTCACGGTCTTGAAGGATCAGAAGTTTTTCAATCGTCTCAAACATTTTGTGACAAAAGTTTATGAGTCTGCCGCGCGCAAGTCAATCCGCCGCGCGGAAAGGTGGCGACCTAATTTCAAACTCACTCAAGGCGCACGGAGCGTCCGCCATTCCGCGCCGATTCATGACAGGCGTCCAGCACCTGCTGCGTTTTCAAAGCCCACATCGGCCAGTCCTCATTCAAGGTGCCGCTCGCGACCTGGTTGGCGAAGTTGCGGAACATCCGGGCGTCCTGCGCCAGCACGCGGCTTTCGTCGTGCGGCCCGGAGCAATCGCAGCAGCGGACGCGTTCCTCGGCTTTGTTCACCTCGATCACCGGCTCGTGAACATTCGCGGGATGTACAAAATCCGGGACGCGCAGATACCCTTTCGCGCCGCCGACGTGAACCCAGTTCTGAAGCTCCGCTTGAAACGAGCAATAAAACCCGGCGGAAATCGCACCGTTGAAAATCAGTTCGCCGGAAAAATCCGTCGGCGCGGGCGCGGCACTTTGACGGTTGCCGCGCTCGGATAAAATCCTGCCCGTGACTTCGCGCGGCAGTTGCCAGCTCATCGCCCAAAGCGAAAAGCGCAGGCAATACCAGCCGAGATCGCCGAGACAACCCGTTGGTTCGAGTTCACTGTTCACCCGGATGTTGGCGTCGAAAAAATTCTCGACGGTGCCAAAACTGAAGACCGACATGAGCCGCTTGATCTGGCCCGTGCTGTGGCCGTCGTCCAGAATTTCCCGGAGCCGGGCAAGGCGCGGGTTGTGCATGAACATCACACCGTCCATGAACTGCACGCGATTTTTTTTGCAGGCGTCGGTCATCTCGCGCACGTCGGCAAGGCTCAGGCCGCAGGGTTCTTCGCAGAGGACATGCTTGCCAGCAGCGGCGGCACGCAGCACCCATTCTTTGCGCAAGCCGGTCGGGAGCGGGATGTAAATTGCGTCCACGTTTGGCGAAGCGATCAAGGCTTCGTAACTGCCCAGCGCGATGGGATTGAATTCCGCTGGGTTTTCCTGCTGACATTCCTCGATGAACTTCCAACCGCGCGCCGCATCGCGGCTGGCCACGGCTGCAATCACGGAGTTGCCGCTGTCGCGGATGGCCCGCCAATTTTTCCGGGCGATGCCCGCCGCGCCCAAGATGCCCCAGCGAAGTTTAGTCATGCGATTCCTTCAGACGTTGTTCGGCTTGCTCATTCGAAAGATTGTGGCGCGCGCGCAATACGCTCAAACCAACCACGGGCGGATAAGTCTGATCCGATTTCATGCGCGGCTCGATATAAACCATCGCTTCAAACAGCAGGCGGTTTGACGCTTCGTAGTCGAGGCCGGTGAGTTTTTGAATGTAGCGCGTCGCGCGGTCAATCAGCTTCAAGTTACTGGCCACGACCCAGATCATGTAGTTGCCCATCACCCGGCCCAAACGAACCATCGTGCAAGTCGAGACCGTGTTGAGCAGCAGCTTGAGGCCGACCCGCAGCCCGCCATCAAGCAGCAAATCCGTCGGCGGTACGGGCACCAGCACAACCACGCAATCGGGATTCCATTTCGCCGCGAACTCGCCGACTTCGCGACAGCTCTCCGCGCAGCCGAAAAAAATCAACCCGGTCTGCGCACCCGCCTTTCGCGCCGCGTCCAACTGTGTGCGGTGAAATCCCTCCGCACTGAGCAGGGATTTTTTTTCCGCCTCCACCACGAGCGCCACCGCGCTGTCACCCGCGCCGAGCGGACGATTTTTAATTCCATCCAGGCCGATGCGGAAGCGCATCAGCTCCGCATAGCTGATCTTGCCAATGATTTCAGCAGTGCGGGCAAACTTATCGTCCGGCACCAACCCGCGCACATCCTCGGCAACCCATTCGACACAGCGCGGCGTACGTTTGCAGACGCGTTCCCAGGCGCTCGGCGAATCCGCGTATGGCACGTAGAGAAACGCCCACGACTCGGTGGCCGTCGTGTCATCAAACTTGCGGAAGGGCGGCGTGCAATAGGTCGGCGAGCGCTCCGTGGTGTCGGTGAGCATGTCAATGCCCACGCGGTCGGCGAAGTAATTATTCTTGTGCCCCGCGCGATAAACCGACTCCTCCATTGCCACGAGCTTTGCGAGTTGCGCCAGCACGGCGGGCGATCTCAACGTGGCGTGCAGTTCGGCGAGTTGGTTGAGAAACTGCGCTGGAACCGCGCTGGAACCAGCACCGCCCGTCAACTCGCGCACCACCATCTCCATCACTGTGACCATCACCGCAAGCTGGATGCTCGTCGCCTGCATCCGCGTGGAACCGGTGATTCCCATTGGCCCGGTCGTGAGATTAATTTTCTCGATGCGTCCGTCCTGGATGACTTCGCGAC
>JANYDP010000176.1 GCA_025363535.1 Verrucomicrobiota bacterium
TTTCGGCCCGAAGACCGGACGCGCCGGGCTTGTGAGCTTTCTGCTCAAGGACGTCCACGCGCACGACGTGGTGACGCTGGCCGATCAAGGCGGCGTGGCGTTGCGCGGCGGGCATCACTGCACGCAACCGCTCATGCACAAGCTCGGCGTGGAATCCACCGCCCGCGCGAGTTTTTATTTCTACAACACCAAGGACGAAGTGGATCGGTTTGTGGAAGTGGTGAAGGAAATTCAGAAATTCTTCGCTTCGTAACCAAACCTGTCGCCAACCCATTTGTCGGTTCTGCAATTTTTCCCCGCTGCTTGACCCAACCCTGCCCGCTGTTACACTCCGCACCATTCGAGATGAAAACATTCTTCGCGATCCTGCTCCTGGCGGTTTTGACAAGCCTGACGCCCACGGTCCGCGCCGGGGTGGCTGACGGCGTCAAAGCCGTCGTCCACGATTCCATCATCACCTACATGGACGTCCAGGACGCGACCGCGCCGGTGGCTGAGGAGTTGTTGCGCGATTACCGGAATCAGCCGGAAATTTTCAACAAGAAGCTCGACGCCGCGCAGGACGAAAATCTTGAACGGCTGTTGCAAGACCAGTTGATCCTCCACGAGTTCACCGCCGCCGGCTACAACCTTCCCGAAAGCATCATTGACGAATACGTCGAGACCCGCGTGCGCGACCGTTTCGGCTCGCGCGCCACCCTGACGAAGACCCTCGCCGCCGAAGGCTCCACGTTTGAAAAATTCCGCCGGCAGATCCGCGACCAATTCGTCATCGAGCAGATGCGCTACGCCAACGGCGCGAAGGAAACCATCGTGTCGCCCCATAAAATCGAGGTGTACTACCTCGCCCATACGAACGAATTCCAACTCGCCGAGCAGGTGAAACTCCGCATGATTTATCTGCCCAAGGCGGCGGACGATTCCGGCCAGACCAGACAACTTGCCGCCGAGGTGCTGGGAAAAATCCGGGAGGGCGCGGTCTTCGGCGACGTGGCCATGGTTTATTCCCAAGCCGCCGACCGCAAGCAGGGCGGCGCGCGCGACTGGGAGGAAATTTCCAAGTTGAACCCCGATCTCGCCAATGCGGCCCGCAAACTCAACCCCGGCCAGGTCAGCGACACGATTGACACCCCGAAAGCCTGCTACCTCATCAAGCTGGAAGACCGGCAGTCCGCGCACATCAAGCCGCTGGGCGAAGTCCGCGACGACATTGAAAAAATCCTGACGATCCAGGAGCGCGGTCGGCTCACCCAGCAGTGGATCGAACGGATGCGGAAAAAAACCTTCGTCCGGTATTTTTAATTCAGCGCCCGGAATTCGCTTTGAAAACATCGCGTGTCATTCTTTTCGCGTTCCTGCTCGCAGGGTGTGCGGGCAAGCGACCCGTGGCGTCTCTAAACGCGGAGCAGGCCAAAACCATGGCCATTCAATTGGTCAATGACCGGGCTTTCAAACTATATCGGTGTCAGCCGTTTCAAGTTGGCGAACCCGCACGGCTGGTCGCGGGTCAATGGGTCTGGGCCAGCCACCAGGGATTTGGTCTTGGTGACCTTCAAGCCACGGTTGAACTCGCGCTGGATGGCTCGACCAACCACGTTGACCTCCAGCTTTTTTACATCCACACCGTCACCTTGTAGTTTTCATGATTCCGCCGCCCAACCAGAGCGCTCCCGCGCCTGAACTAATCGGCCTCTCTCTCGGCGATGCCACCGGCATCGGCCCGGAAGTCACCCTCAAGGCGCTCGCTGCGGAAGCCGCTTCGGATGACATCCGCTACGTTCTGATCGGTGACGCGGATCAACTCCACCCGCTCAACCAAAAGCTGGGGCTGAATCTCCCGCTGGAAAATTACTCCGGCACCCAAACGGCCAGCCGCTTTTCCATTTTCAATCCGCTTGCCCAACCGTTGCCGCTCAATTTACCCGCCGGTTCACCCATCGCCGCCCGCGCTGCGGTGGCGTGGCTGGAACATGGCGCGAAACTTTGCCTCCACCGGGAACTCGCCGCCCTCGTTACCGCGCCGGTGAACAAACACGCCATCATCCGCGCGGGCATTCCTTTCGTGGGGCAGACGGAATTTCTTTCGCAGCAGGCCGGGGTGAACCGCACCGTCATGATGCTGCTCGGCCCGGATGAACGCGGCCGCTGGCTGCGCGTGGCGCTGGCCACGGTTCACATTGCTCTTCGCGATGTGCCGGTGAAACTTACCCCAGAAAAAATCGAACTCGCCATCGAGCGCGCGTCGGAAGCCTGCCGTGATCTGGGTTTGCCACGCGCCCGGGTGGCCGTCTGCGGCTTGAATCCCCACTGCGGCGAGGGCGGGGAGTTTGGCGACGAGGAGCCGCGCCTCATCGAACCCGCCATTGCCGCCGCAAGGGAAAAAGGTTTCGAGGTCGTCGGCCCGGTGAGCGGCGACACGGTTTTTCACCAGGCAATACACGGGAATTATGATGCCGTCGTCGCGATGTATCACGACCAGGGACTCGCACCGCTGAAACTCGCCGCGTTCGACAACGGCGTGAACTGGACGCTCGGCCTGCCCTTCATCCGCACCTCGCCCGACCACGGCACCGGCTACGACATCGCGGGCAAAGGCGTGGCGAATCCTTCCTCCATGATCGCCGCGATCCGGCTGGCGAAACAACTGGCGGCAAAACGACAGTGCTCGTAGCGGCGTCTCGGTAGAGCGCCGCAACCCCTCTCCCTATTCGGAGGCGCTCTACCGAG
>JANYDP010000186.1 GCA_025363535.1 Verrucomicrobiota bacterium
GGTTTCACGGGCGGAACAATTGTTCGCGCGTGAAACCGGCTCCCCGGCTGGCCGGCTCCCTGCCGCAAAAAGTGGCGGCATCATACCGCGAGCAGCTCCCGGCTGCGGCGGCGCACGCTGGCCTGCCGCTCCACCTGGAGCAGCGCGGTGGCGGTTTTTTCCTGGAACAGACCGGGGAACACGAGCAATGGAACACGCGTGTCCCAGGCCAGTGCGGCGGCTTCATTGGCGGCCCGGCGCACGAAGCCGTTGGCTTCTGGCGCCGCCAACTCCTCCAAGGCCTGCCGGAGCAACCGGCTTTTCAGTCCTTCGAGCTGGGTTTCCTGGGCGGCCCGGAAGACCGCTGGCGGAACCGGGGGAACTTCAAACCGCGTCTCCGGATAGAACCGGGCGGCTAATCTTTGCTGATCGGCATTCATGTTTTGTCTTTCTCTTTCTGGGTTTGCCCGGCCTGCGGCCGGGGTTCGATCCAAACGAAAAACCCGCGATTGACTGGCAATCGCGGGTTGTCTGGAAAATCTTTTTTGTCTTTTAGAGGTTTCCTCCCACGATGCCGAGCGGCGAGCCGCCGCAATGCCAGACGGACATGCGCCCGCCGGACTGGGGCCGGTTCTGCTTCGCTGTAAACTTCGTAATGTTCATTTTCTTTACGCCGCACATTAAACATCAGCGGGCGCGAAATGTCAAAAATTACTTGCTGAACTCCGGCAAAGGGCGTAACCGAGAGGCATTGCAACACCCGTTGAACATTTCAATTCAGTCGGTCGGTGAAAAATCCGCTGCTATGCTTGAACAACTATGAGTACCGGGGATAAAGGTTCGTTAAAAATGGTCACCTGTAGTTGGTGTGACACCAAGGTGTTTATTTCCGGCGACCTCGCGCCGCTCGCCACCGAGCCGTGCAAGAAATGCGGCCATCCCATCATGATGCCGCTCCAGTTGCGGCAATTCGAGCTGCAGGGCGTCATCGCCTCCGGCGGCATGGGCACGGTCTATCGCGCGCTCGACACCACGCTGCAACGCAAAGTTGCCGTGAAGCTGATGAAGAAGGAGTTGCTGGACGATGCCCGGGCGCTCGAAGATTTTTTCCGCGAAGCCCGCGCCTGCGCCTCGCTGAACCATACCAACATCATCCACATCTACACCTTCGACGAATGGGAGGGCCAGCGCTACCTCGTCATGGAACTGGCGGATCGCGGCAGCCTCGACACGCGCATCGAGAAGCAGACCCGCGTGGCCGAACTCGAGGTGCTCGACATCGGGATCAAGATTTCCAGCGCGCTGGATCTCGCGCTCAAACACAATCTGCTCCATCGCGACATCAAGCCGGGCAATATTTTGTTCGACACCGATCTCGAACCCAAGCTGGTGGATTTTGGCCTGGCCCGCAGCACTGACGCCGAGCCGGAATCCTTGACCGAAACCCACGGCACGCCGTACTACGTCGCCCCGGAAAAAATCCAGCGTGAGAAGGAAACGTTTCTTTCCGACATGTACAGCCTGGGCTGCACGCTCTACCACGCGCTCACTGGCAGCGTTCCGTTTGATGCGCCAACGGTGGAAGAACTTGTGTCCGCCCATGTGCATGTGGCCCTGACGCCGCCCAATCTGGTGCTGCCGGAAATCACCCAGACCACCAGCGATGCGCTCGTCAAGGTGCTCGCCAAAAACCCGGCGGACCGCTACCTGAGCTACGATGAATTCCGCATGGCCTTTGAACTCGCCCGCAGTCAGTTGTTGATCCAGCAGTCCACGCAGCCTGCGCCGGAGTCTCCCAAGAGCAAAACCAGTTGGTGGCGACGATGAGTTGCTCCCAACAAAAAAGGCAGGCCGCGATGGCCTGCCTTTTTTGTTGAACTGCGGACGTTAGTCTTTCTTGGCCTTTTCCTTCTTCGCCTCGGGCTTGCCGGACTTTTCCACTGCGGCAGTCTTCGGCCCGAAACGCAGCTTGCCCACGGTCAGCTTGCCATCCTCGCCTTTGATGTAGGAACCGCTCGCGACTTCGCCAACCACGCCATCCTCAAGAGTGGCCGGCTTGTCGCCCTTGGTGATGATCGTCTCGGAGGTGATCTGCAACGTCATTTCACCGACAGAGATGGTCTTGGCCGTCTTGTCCACCGCTTTCAAGTTGCCGTGAAAAGGCAGCTTGGAAGATTTTTTTGCCGCCTTGGATTCTTTCGCCGGCTTTTTCTCCAGGGCGGGGGCATTGGTGGTGGATTCTTTGGCGACGAGGCTCGCGGGCAGCGCGGCCAGGGCGACGGCCAGCAAGCCGATCAAGTTTAGTTTGGCAATGGATTTAGTCATAGGATTACTTTTTTTGGTTGTTTGGTTTGATGTGAAAAAAACCTTTGCCTGTTTTTTACCAATGCGACGCGCGCTCGGCAAGCACTTTTGAGAAATGTGCGCGGCCATTTTGGGCTTTGAACCGGGCGGCGGGAATGGTTGAGTCTCCGGGTGACGGGAACTTATTTGAACGTGGCGGGCATCGTGGCCGGAGGACTCCTCGGCCTGGCGCGACCCAAACCGCTCGCCAGCGCCACCCAGTTTTTCGCCAAGACGACGCTCGGTGCGCTCACCGTTTTTTTCGGCCTGCGCCTGGTTTGGTTGAGCTTCAACGGCCCGGCACTGGCCATTCTCAAGCAGTTCGGCGTCGTGCTGCTGTCGCTCTCCCTCGGAAAACTCCTCGGCCAATTCCTGCAAATGCAAAAAAATTCCAACCACCTCGGCGAGTTTGCGCGCGAGCAACTTGCTTCCCGGAATCCGAGCGCGGCCCACAGCTTCGTCACCGGCTTCAAAGTTTGCACCGCGCTTTTTTGCGCCGCCCCAATCGGAATCCTGGGAGCGGTTCACGACGGCTTGTCGGATTATCTAGTCCCGCTGGCCATCAAGGCGGTGATGGACGGGCTGGCGGCGATGAGTTTTGTTTCCCTTTTTGGCTGGGGGGTTTTGTTCTCCGCCGTGCCGGTGCTCGTGGTGCAAGGCACCGTCAGCCTGGCCTGCGCGCGGTGGGCACTGCCTTTTTTGGAGGCGCATAACCTGACGGATTCGGTGAATGCCACGGGCGGGTTCCTTGTTTTCTGCGTCGCGCTGGTCATCTTCGAAGTCCGCAAAATCCAGGTGACCGACTATCTTCCGGCCCTGGCGATTGCGCCGTGGT
This sequence comes from Verrucomicrobiota bacterium, assembly GCA_025363535.1. Lineage (GTDB taxonomy): Bacteria > Verrucomicrobiota > Verrucomicrobiia > Limisphaerales > CAIQOK01 > CAIQOK01. The sequence continues at coordinate 3,158 of JANYDP010000186.1, forward strand.
TGACGTGGTGGTGGTTAAGATAACCGAGGCACGCGGCCGTTATTCCATGGAATAAGAGTTTGACAGACCCGGCACGCAACTTATTCTGAACCCAGATTTATGGCTGACAACATTCCAAACGTTCCAGCGGGTGCCGTTCCTCCAAAAAAGGAAACCGGCAAAGTTCAACCCAAGAAGGAAACCGTCCGCATCAATTTGCCGCCGAAGCCTTCCGCCGCACCCACAATTAAATTGCCCACGCTCCCGCCCGGCGGTCCGACCGGAGCCGGTGGCATTCCGCTGCCCTCCTCCGCCGCCCCGGCCGCGCCCGCGCCCGCCGCGCCGCCGCGCACCGCCAC
>JANYDP010000227.1 GCA_025363535.1 Verrucomicrobiota bacterium
GCCTTCTGCTGGTCTTTCGCATCCTTCTTGAGCTTCGTCGCGCGATCATCGCCAAGCATGTTCGCCAACGCCGCGTCCGCCTGCGTCATCGCCCCGCTGAAATCTCCTCCGTTCAGCTTCTCCTGCCCAAGTTTCATCGCCGTCTCGTATGCACTTTTCTTCTGCGCCGCCGCCGCCTGCGCCGCCGCCTGCTGGTCTTTCGCATCCTTCTTGAGCTTCGTTGCCTGCGCGTCGCCAGGCATGTTCGCCAGCGCCACATCCGCTTGCGCCATCGCCCCGCTGAAATCTCCTCCGTTCAGCTTCTCCTGCCCCAACTTCATCGCCGCCTCGTATGCACTCTTCTTCTGCGCCGCCTGCGCCGCCGCCGCCTGCGCCGCCTCCTGTTGGTCTTTCGCATCCTTCTTGAGTTTCGTCGCCCGCGCGTCGCCAAGCATGTTCGCCAGCGCAACGTCTGCCTGCGTCATCGCTCCGCTGAAATCTCCTCCGTTCAGCTTCTCCTGCCCAAGCTTCATCGCCGTCTCGTATGCACTCTTCTTCTGCGCAGCCATCTGATTGCTTAATCCATTTTGTGCTCTTGTCTTTAATTCAATCGCATTCTGATCGTTTGGCTTTTTATCCAATGCAAGCTGTGCTTGTGCAAGCGCCCCCGAATAATCACGGCTCTCGATTTGCCTCTGTCCAGCCTCCATCGCTGCATCATACTCTTTTTCAATTTCAATGCGGCTCCGCAGATCCTTCGCTGACGAAGCCAAAGCTTCACTCAGCCTAAGATTACTGGCCGCCCAATCCAGTCGGCTCAGTGCATCCTGGTAACGTTTACCCCCAAACAATTCGCTCGCGGCAGTGACTGCGTGGCCAGCTTCCGCATCGTTCCGTTTTTCGATTTCAGCTTTTCGAGCCAGGGCACCGCTGTCCCCCGGTCTTTTATTCAAGGCGTTGCCGATCTTATCCCAGGCAGAAATCAGATTGGTGCGGTCGAAAAAATCTTTGGCCGCCTGCATGTCTTGCTCAAACTGAGCGGCATTACGCCGTTCGCTCGACTGCTTGAATCCATACACACCAGCGCCAGCCAAGCCGACCACCACAAAAACCGCCACGACGAGCAGCAGTTTGCCCCCGCCGCCGCCCGCCGGAAATTGCTTCGCCAGCGTTTCGAGATTTGTTTCTTCGAGCGACAGTTGCGGGTCAAGCAACTGGTTGCACAGCGCCCGCCAGCGCTCGCCATCCTTGCCCAGCAGATTCCAGACGGCCGAGCGCGGCACGGGATAGTTGTAGTCGTAGGCGTTGGAAACCAACCGGCCTTCCACCAGTTGCAGGATGATTTCACCAATCGCCCGGAGATCCTGCGCCTCCATCACCTGGTGCAGAAGTTCATCCGCCGTGTGGCGATCCTCGCCTCCCAAAGCGGCGAGTTTCATGGGGGCCGCCGGATGAGCGTCGGTCAGCGCCAGCGGGGTCTTGCGCAAGGGCCGCGTCGGGCCGACGAGAAAGATGTTGCTGGTCTTGAGGTTTCCGTGGGAGTTGCCACGCGACCGCTTCAGATCCAGACAGCCGCCAACGAGGCAGGCAACAATCTGGCGAAGGGCCGCGCTGTCCACGTTGACGCGCCGGTTGATCCAGGCAGCGAGGGAACCGCGTTGGAAAAAATCGGTGGCGTACCAGGCTCCTTCCTCGGAGATTCCAAATGCGTGGATCGGGGCCAAGCTCCGAGCGCCTTCGGTCTGCGCCTTCTTGAGTTGTTTTACACCTTCGAGAAATTCCAGCCCGCGATCCCGATCCAGCGGCTCGCCGGAATTCCCCGGCGTTGTTTTCCGACGGGGGGCATATACCTTGACGGCGAATTCGCCGACTGGTTTGGCAGCGCCGCTTTTGCTGGCCCGCCAGACCGTGGTGACATGGCCGCTTTCATTCGCGACCGCCACTGGCTCGCCGACCGTCTCATAGTCACCAAATATTGGCATTGTGATGATTAGGAATCGGCTGCCAGTTTCACAACTTTAACCCTCACTGCGGCACCGGGCGCTCCCCACCGCGCTAGCGCGTTCGCCCGTGTCAGTCGCGGGGGGGCGTGGTGACAACGATGCGTGAATCCAACACATCAACCTCGATGGTCTGCTTCTGGGCCTTCCACGCTTTTTTGTCGAGCGACACGGGAACTTTCCACAGCCCGCCGGCCTCCGGCAGGCGCGCCACGAGCAACAGCTCGACGACCCCGTGCTTAAGCCATTGATTCCAAATTGCGCTGTCTTTGGCCGAAATCACCCAAGGCTTATCCTTTTCCAAAAACTTGCTCTGCGGACGGGCATCCCGGCGAATCTGGCTGTCCGGCTTCCAATAATCCTCCCACGACATGCCCTCGAAATATTTCTGATCCGAGGCGGTCACGCCAATGACGTCCATCTCGATGGACGCCGAAGTGCGCTCGGTGATGCTCAACGACCAGGGGACGGCATTGATTTTCGGCGTGGACGCACAGCCGACGATGACCAGCGCGAGCGCAAGCGAAGCAAAAACAAACAACACAATTTTATTTTTCATTTTTTGTGGCTGTCAAACCAAGACTACTTGTTAAACCGTTTCGGAGTGGTCTTGTACAGGCCCACGCGGGTAGGGTCAAGTTTCAAAAGCGGTTTCATTGCGACCATTCCGCCCGGCGCTGTGCGGGTGACGAAGCTTGCACAACCGGTCCTCCTTGCGGCAATAATCAGCGCGATGGCGAAACCGAAGATCACCTTGGCAACCCTGTGCTGGAATGAAGCCCTCGAGCAAAGCTTCGCCGCGTGCCGACAGAAGGGCTGGCTGCCGGCGCGCGTGGCGGTGGAGGACAAGCATCATTATGTACTGTTCAACGCCGATGAGCCGGTGGTTGGAAAAATTCCCGGCAAGCTGCTCCACGCGGCGAAGTCCAACGCGGAACTGCCCAAGGTCGGCGACTGGGTGGCCTTCTCCATGGTGCCCAACGAGGACAAGGCCGTCATTCATCAAGTGCTGCCGCGTCGCACGAAGCTGTCGCGCAAAGTTCCTGGGCGCGAAACCGAGGAGCAGGTGCTGGTCACCAATGTGGACATCGCCTTCATCGTGCAGGCGCTGGATCGCTCCTTCAACCCCGGCCTGATCCAGCGGCATCTGGCGATGGCGGTGGAAGGCGGTGTCAAGCCCGTCGTCGTTTTGAACAAGGCCGACCTCTGCGACGACATTCTCGCCAAGCTCGCCGCTGTGGAAAGCATCGCCGATCAGGCGCCGGTCATCGCCGTCAGTGCGCGGACGGGGCGCGCGATGGACAGCCTCACACAACTGGTGCGCCCCGGTCAGACCGTCGTGTTTATCGGCAAGTCCGGCGTGGGGAAATCTTCGCTCATCAATCATATCTATGGCGACGATGTGTTGCCGACGACAGAGGTGCGCGCGAGCGACGCCAAGGGACGACACACGACTTCCTGGCGCGAACTGATCGTCCTGCCGAACGGCGGGCTGGTGATTGACACGCCGGGGATGCGGGAATTTCAGATGTGGCTCTCCGAGGAGACGGGGCAGGAAGCCTTCGCCGATGTGGAGGCGCTCGCCGTGCAGTGTCATTTCCGCAGTTGCAGTCACACGACCGAGAAACGCTGCGCCGTGCTGGCGGCGGTGACGAGCGGGGGATTGACTCAGGAACGGTATGACAGCTATCTCAAGCTCAAGCGCGAGCTAAAGTTTCTCAACCAGGCCGCACAGCACCGCGAGTTGATCGTCAACCAGCGGCAGACCAAGACCGCGCAGCGCGCCCTGGACCGGCGCAAATTCCCGGCGGACGAAACGCCGGAGGATTGACGTTTCCAACCGTCACCGCCAGTATTTCGCAAAAGCCATTTAACCAAAACCAACCTACACTATGCCAAGACCCGTCACTCTGTTCACCGGCCAATGGGCCGATCTCTCCCTCGCCGAACTCCTGCCGCTCGTCAAGAAGATGGGTTACGACGGCGTCGAACTCGCCTGCTGGGGCGACCACTTTGAAACGGACCGCGCGCTCGCGGAACCGGACTACTGCAAGAAGAAGTGGGCGCTCCTCACGAAGCACGGCCTCAACTGCTTCGCCCTCTCCACCCACCTCGTCGGCCAGGCGGTCTGC
>JANYDP010000230.1 GCA_025363535.1 Verrucomicrobiota bacterium
ACTTTAGCGACTTACCTGAACACTTCTTTGATTGCCGGGAACACTTCCCTGACTTTCCTTAACACTTGGCTCGTTTGCCGGAACACTTCTTTGACTTCCCGGAACACTTTGCTCGTTTCCCAGAACACTTCTTTGATTGCCGGGAACACTTTCCCGATTTTCCAGAACACTTTCCCGCCAGGCTAGTAGTGGCACACCTTGAATTTCTTCTCCCTCTCTTCCATGAAATGGAGGAGAGGGCCGGGGTAAAGAAGCGCTTTTATTTCCCAGTTCAAATCCCCTCTCCCCCCCAGGCGGGGAGCGGATGAGTCGAGCTGGCGGCTCGAAATCGGCGCGCAGCGCCGACGCACAAACACAACCCGGGTGTCAGGTCACTGGCGTCCGGGGTTTTGTTTTGGAGATTCGGCGTCTCAGCTTCCCAGAAACGCCGCGTGAACTGCTTTGAGCGCCGCTTCACCTTTGGCGAGATCAATGACGACGGAGATTTTGATTTCGCTCGTCGAGATCATGTCAATGTTCACACCCTCGTTCGCGAGCGTTTCGAACATCTTGCCCGCCACACCCGTGTGCGATTTCATGCCGACGCCGACGATGGACAACTTGCCGATTTTTTCATTCGTCAGCACGTCCTTGAAACCGATTTCCTTTTTCAACCCGTCAATGACCTTCTGCGCTTTCAGCAAATCCGGCTTGTCCGTGGTAAACGAAATGTCGGTAGACGGCGTGCCCGCGCCGTGGCTGATGTTTTGAATGATCATGTCCACGTTGACAGTCGCGTCACCGAGCGCCTTGAAAATTTTCGCCGCCACGCCCGGTTTGTCTGGCACGGCCACCAGCGTGACTTTGGCCTGATTTTTGTCGAGTGCGACGCCGCGCACGACGATGCCTTCCATGCTTTTGGTTTCTTCTTTCACAATCGTTCCTGGGTTTTCGTTGAGGCTGGAGCGCACTTCAAACACGACTCCAAATTTTTTCGCAAATTCAACCGACCGGCTCTGCATCACCTTCGCACCGAGGCTGGCGAGTTCGAGCATTTCGTCGTAGGAAATTTCCGGCAGCTTTTTGGCCGACGACACAATGCGCGGATCGGTCGTATAAACTCCGTCCACGTCCGTGTAAATCTGGCAGAGGTCCGCCTTCAGCGCCGCCGCCAGTGCAATCGCCGTCAGATCCGAACCCCCGCGTCCCAGCGTGGTGATCTGGCCCTCGGCAGTTTCGCCTTGAAAACCGGCCACAATGACAACCTTGCCCTGGTTGAGCATGTCGTGAACGCGCTTCGGCGTGATGTTGTGAATCTTCGCCTTCGTGTGAACCACGTCGGTCACGATGCCCGCCTGCGCGCCGGTCATGGAAACCGCCGGGATGCCAATCGCATGAAGCGCGATCGCGGTTAGCGCGATGGTGGTCTGTTCGCCGGTGGCCAGGAGCATGTCCATCTCGCGCTCGCTGGGCAAAGGCATGATGTCCTTGGCCAGCTTGATCAAATTGTCCGTGACGCCGCTCATGGCCGAGACGACGACGACGATCTTGTCGCCCTGGGCGTGGTATTTGGCCACGCGCGCCGCGACGTTCTTGATGCGGTCGGTGTTGCCGACCGACGTGCCGCCATATTTTTGAACGATCAATGCCATACAAATTTCCACCAAACCGCACCGCCAGATTCAGGGGCACGATTCCAAAAGGAGCGTCAGACTAGCGAGCTTGCAGGGATTTGAAAAGTCTGGAATTTCCACGGGTGGGTTGTCGCGCGGCCCCAATCCGCGCACTCTTTCGGAAACTTACTTCAAAAACCTTGCAACCATGTTCTCCAGCGCGGTCACCCACAGCGGGTGCGCGTTCATGCAGGGGATGCGCGTGAACTCTTTGCCGCTGGCACCCATGAACTGTTCGCAGCCGCGCATCCCGATCTCCTCGATGGTCTCCAGGCAGTCCGAGACAAACGCCGGGCAGATCACGAGCATTTTCTTTTTGCCCTCCTGTGCGAGGCGCGGCAGTTCGTAGTCGGTGTAAGGTTTCAGCCACGGATCCTTGCCCAGGCGCGATTGAAAAGAGACGGAAAATTTTCCCGCTGGCACGCCCGCCTTGGCCACGAACAGCGCCGCCGTCTTGAAGCATTGCGCGCGATAACACGTCGCGTGCGCCGGGCTGGCCACTTCGCAGCAATTTTCTTTGAGCAAACAATGGCAGCCGGTCGTGTCCGACTTTTTGATGTGCCGCTCGGGAATGCCGTGGAAGCTGAACAGCAGATGATCGTAGTCCTGCTTCAAAAAATCCGCCGCGCTCGCCGCCAGGGCTGCGATGAAATCTGGCGCGTCGTAATACGGCGGCTGCACCGTCAACTTCATTTGCGGCGCGAATCTGGCCGCGACTTCCTGCACGCGCACCACGGCGGTTTCGTAGCTCGACATTGCGTAATGCGGAAACAACGGGATGAGGAGAACATCGGTGGCTCCCTTGGCCGCCAGATTTTTCACTGAGCTTTCGATGGAAGGCTTTTGATAGCGCATCGCCAGTTCTACCGGCACGGTCACGCGTTTTTGCAACGCAGCTTGAACGTGTTTGCTGGTGACGACCAGCGGCGAACCATCCTTGGTCCAAATTTTATCGTAGGCGTGTCCCGATTCCTTGGGCCGGTTGACCAGAATCAGACCGACGACGAGCCGACGAATCAGCCAGGGTGTATCAATGACGCGGCCATCCATCAAAAATTC
>JANYDP010000231.1 GCA_025363535.1 Verrucomicrobiota bacterium
GCTCGACGTAATCCACTCGCTCGACTCGCCAGCCATCGCCCAGCACCAAAATCTTCTCAAACACTTTCTCCGGAATCATTTTTTTGGGAATTCATTCTACTTGCATCTCAACCTTTTACCCATTACAAACGTCGAAGAACCTGTTTTGTTTGGTCGTCAGGGCAATAGACATGATCCAGAGATCCGGTTGCACCTCGACCTAAATATGGTGTTATTTCCCCCCAATCAACGCGGTAATCAGTATCAGCTTTGCTATTTTCCAAAGCCCATTGTTGTTTCGCGGCGTCAATTTGTCGGAGATTGTTGACGCAAGCGTTCATTGCACGAGTAGAACGCGTTCGAATGAAGTTGGGAATAGCAACCAATGCGATCACCGCAAGGATGCCGAGGATTATTACGACACCAACCAGACTGAACGGCGGCTTCGACTGTGATTTATTTTCGTCCATGCGAAGTCAACCCCACGGATCGAAATTGTTTCAGGTTTTTTCTCCGCCGCTTAGAAAGTTAATTGTTGCTCGCCGCGACAATGCTCCAGGAACCGCGCTGCGTTTTTCTGACTTGCGGCGTGGCGGGGGGAAGTTTGTTGATGGAAAGAAAATTACTGTCGAACGCCCACTTGCGTGTCGGCGGATTGTAATACGTGCCTGGGGCAATCCAGAAGTTGGTCGCTTGGCGGCTGGCGAACATGACGACCATGGAGCCGTTGTAGGTCAACGTGCTGGAACTCCAGTTTTCCAGAAAGCGCGGGAAATTTTCCACGCCACCGCTGTAATGCGGCACCCCGGCAGACGTCGTGACTGACGGGACGATGCCGGAAAGAATCGCGGCGTTCACGGTGGCGTTCGCCGCACTGCGCGAGGAAAGTCCGGTGCTGGCATCCCAACTGTCGTTCCAGTTCGGCGACAAAATGGTGATCGCATCGCTCACGAGCGAGGCGGGCGCGGTGAGGGACGTGTCCGTCGAGCCGGGCGTCAAGTCGGGGGCGTTGAAATGTCCTTTGACGTAAAGCGGGCGGGGCGTGGCCACGGTCAGCCCGCTGGCGGGGAGAGATGTTCCGTTGGCCACGCGCACCGCAGTAAGTTTGCTCGCGCCGGGACGTTGATCGTCCACGAAAATGGAATTGATGGTGTGGCCCGTCTTGGTCATGGCCAGTTGATTCAACGCATAACCGCTGCTGCCGGCCATCCAGTTGGTCAGGGCGACGACGTCAATCTCGGTGGCCTGCACCTGTTTGCCCTCGCGATAATCGTAGAAAAGAACATTTGTATTCACGAAGCTGTAACCGGTTTTGCCGCCGCTCGTCAGGGTGTTGGTCGGAACGAGCGTGAGGGAGGAGCCGTCTTCAAATTCGTTGAACTTCACGGTCACGGAATTGTTGGTGGTGATGATGATGAGGTCGGACTTGTTGTAGTAGCGTTCGCGGCCTTCGGCTGACCACGGGTTTTCACCGATGGGCGGTGCCTCCAGAATCTGCACAATGTTGGTCGGGTCGGGACTGGTTCCGACCGGGAGTGTCATGGCGCTGACCTGCTGCGGATCCTGGACGTCGAAAATGGGGACGGTCTTGTTGCCCCCGGTCGGATCGTTGGGGTTGCGGTTGTAATAGACATGGCCCGCGTAACCGACCGTGTCGGCAAATTCCAGCGTGTTTTGCGGGGCGAGATAAATGTCCGAGTTGCCGTGGACTTTTCCGGTCACGAGCATCGGCGGGCCGGGATTGATCTCCAGATCAAGCGTGTAAAAAATCGCATATTGAAAAATCGGGATCGAAGTGAATTGAATGCTCTGCCGGACGCCTGCGGAAACCGGCGCGGTACCGGCGATTTTTTTGGCGTTCGATGTTATCTGATACGTGCTGACCAGCCCGTAAAGTCCCACGAACTGCGAGTCCAGGTTGGTCCACTGCTGCCATCCGGTGCAGGCGACATCGGTCAGGCTGGCGTTGCCCCGGCCGTCGCTGAACTGGTAATCCGTCGTCCAGCCGGTTGGCACAAACGTGCTGGGGAGAATTCCATTGTACAAATTCACATTTGCCGAGAGCGCTTGATGCAGGAAGTCGCGGCTCATCTGGGCGATGACCACTTCTGTCGCGGATTCGGCGGCGGCCACGGAGGTGTTGTAGGAATTGTTCCGCGCGGTCAGCGTCGAGCCGTTCGACGTTCGGCTGCCGATGCTGCCCAGCAGCATCATGGCGATGGCAAGAAACACCATCGTGATGACAAGGGCATACCCGCGTTCAGATTTTTGTTCGGGCGTGAATTGAATTTTCATGCGGGGTTTTTGGCCGTCGGCCTAATCAATCACACGCCGGGCGAGGCGGGTCTGAAGCTGGTAATATTCGGACAGACCGCCGAAGTATTCCGCCTGGCGCATCTGTAGCTGCATCCGGATCACCCGGTTGTTCAGATAATTTGAAAGCGTGTTGCCTTGGAAATCCTCGGCGCGGAAAACCACGAGGTTGGTGACGTTCCGGGCGACGGTTTGAATCTGGGCGTTGCTGCTGACCATCCGCTTCAAGGAAAAATCAACTGCGTCCAGATAGTAGTAGATGAAATTGTTTGTGTCCGTGGTGGGGCAGATTCGGAGAGCGTTACCGCAGTGCGGCGTGTTGTCGGCTACCAGCGTGAACGCCGAACTGTTCCCGTTGCCGACGAGCAGCAGTTTGCCCGTCCAGATCTCGCCACGCAAATGGTTCAACACCGCGCGCGCATCCGTGGAAACCGTCAGCTTCGCATCCGCGATCCGGTACATCCGCAGGCCGAAAAGCTGCGACGAAAGCGTCGCCGCAAGGACCAGTGAGAAAATGGCCATCGCGATCATCATCTCGGCCAGCGTGAAAGCCCCGGCGGACGGGCCGGAAGGCGGACGGATGTTTCGTGACATTTTCATTGGTCGGCGGCACGCAACATGACCACGGTGTTGGTGAACAACCCCCGGCTCAGGAATCTCCAGACGCAATCGGAGCGGATCTGCCGGACGGGCGGACTGACGGAGACGGTCGTGATGCTGATGAAATTCGTGGCGATGAGGGGCTGCCCGTTTGCCGCCAAGTCGAGCGTGTTGGTTTGCATGTAGGCGGTCACCCCGAGTTCGTCGGACTGCCGCGCCCCGGTGCCCTGCGGCCAGGCTTGCGTGTCCCATTTCGCGGCCCGCGCCTGTTCCGCGCCCTGCGAGGCCAAGGACTGGGCGGCCAGCGAGTGCGCGCTCCAGTCCGCCATCTGGGAGAATCTGACGTAGCCCAGAACGACGCCTTCAAACATCACCCCCAGCAAGGCAAGGGCGATCACCACCTCAACCAGGGTGAATCCACCGGGTGCCCCCGCCTTTCCTTGAATTTTTTTACCGCTCAATCTCATGCTGCCAAATGTTGATTTTGTCTGCCCTGTGGTTGCGACAACCTCGTCACGTCTTCCAGTCCGCTGTTGTCAACCACGCGTGAAACACACCTTCCACGAGCACGGACATCATTGCTCAACTTGTCGAATGGGACAATCCGGGGCGGCGCTGAAAAGTGTCCAGGGGATTTACCGGGGGAAATACTGACGGGCCATCGCGGTTAATCGCGACTGGCAGATGAGTTGCGCCCCGGAGTTTTTATCACCGACGCTTGTCGCTCGTGGAAAACCCCAATTGGTTTTGAAATGGCCCGCGTCTCAGCCGCCGCACATTGCCCGACGGCGGACTTTGTGAAAAAAATCACAAATTCAACTTGCCTCACTTTTTTACGCCAATTACGTTGCCCAAGCCAAAAGACAGTTGGTGTCTTTGGATTATGCCGACACACGCTGAAATAGATTACGATTCCAAGATTGAAGGTGATGTGATCCACACCAAAGTGGACGCCGCGCTCAACTGGTTTCGCAAAAACTCCATCTGGCCCATGCCGATGGGGCTGGCGTGCTGTGCCATCGAGCTTATGGCCACGGGCGCGAGTCGCTTTGACATTTCCCGTTTCGGCATGGAGGTGATGCGTTTTTCGCCGCGTCAATCGGACGTGATGATTGTCGCGGGCACCGTCACCTACAAGATGGCCATGTCGGTAAAACGCATTTACGACCAGATGGCCGAGCCGAAATACGTGATCGCCATGGGGGCCTGCGCCTCAACCGGTGGCATGTATCGCAGCTATTCCGTTTTGCAGGGCGTGGATAACATCATCCCGGTGGATGTTTATGTGGCCGGCTGTCCGCCGCGGCCGGAAGCCCTGCTGGACGCGTTGATGAAGCTCCAGGCCCAGATTCAACGCGAACCGTTACTGGCCAATTTGAAGAAAGCCGGAAATTCCTAACCCGTGACCGCCCTCGAACTCGCACAGCAGCTCAAGGCCAAGTTCGGAGATTTGATCTCCGAACCGACGGAGTTTCGCGGCGAGACTTCGGTCAAACTCGCGGACGCCGAGCGCATCGTTGAAGTCTGCACGTTCGCGAAAAAAGAACAGGGCTTTGACTATCTTGTGGATGTTTCCAGCGTGGACAACTACGGCGAAGACCCGCGCTGGACGGTGGTTTATCACTTTTACGGCATTGCACATCGCTGCTATCTGCGGCTCTCGACCAGCGTGAGCGAGGAGAAGTCCGAAATGCCGACGGTCACGACAGTCTGGCGCACGGCGGACTGGCACGAGCGCGAAATTTACGACATGATGGGAATCCGGTTCCGAAACCATCCGGATTTGCGTCGAATCATCATGTGGGAAGGCTATCCCTACTTCCCGCTGCGAAAAGATTTTCCGCTCGGCGGCAAGCCGACGGAGTTGCCGGACATTGCTTTCACCAAGACCGCGCCCATCGAGGGCGGACCGTTTGTGACTGCGCCGGGCGGCAAGGATGCGATTGAGCGCGAGCCGCGCGTGCGGACGCCCGAGTCAACATGAAAAAAGCCAAAAAGAAGTCGTTGCTTGAGCTGGTGGTCGCGACGCGTTACGACGCGTCGGGCGATGACCGCCCTCATTCGCCTGCTGCGACAATCGAGAATATAAAACGCCACCGCAAAATTATTGCAAAAATGAGGAAGGCTGGAATAACGGGAGATGAGATTAATTTTTTATTAGACCTCCATCAAGCGGATGCAGTGCATTTTCAAAAACTTGTAACTGCTGGCGACGCCTTTGAATCAAAGAAAAAAAGCCTCAACTGAATGCCTGAAGTTCAAGAAATCCAGATTCGCGATTCTGCCGCCCAAGCCGCAGCGGCGGCGCGCGCGTTGCCGCGTCCGAATGACGAGGATTTGCAGGACATGCAGGGCGAGAAGATGGTCCTCAACATGGGGCCGTCGCATCCGTCCACGCACGGCGTGCTCCGTATCATCTTGGAACTGGACGGCGAGATCATCACCAAGGCCATTCCCGACATCGGCTACTTGCATCGCGGCGACGAAAAAATCGCCGAGAACATGACTTACACCCAGTTCATCCCGTACACGGATCGGCTGGATTATCTCGCGCCGATGGCGAACAACGTCGCCTACGCTTTGGCGGTTGAGAAGCTGCTCGGCATTCACGACAAACTTCCGCCGCGTTGCCAGAACCTCCGGGTGATTTGCTGCGAGTTGGCGCGCATTTCCTCCCACCTGCTCGGCATCGGCTGTTTCGCGATGGACTTGGGCGCGCTGACCGTCTTCCTGCTGACGTTTACCGAACGCGAAAAGATTTACAACCTTTGCGAATCCCTCACGGGCGCGCGGTTTACGACAAGTTACACGCGCATCGGCGGAGTTTCGCGCGACACCCCGCCCGGTTGGTGCGACGCGGTGCGCAAGTTCCTCAACGAAGTCGTCGTCAACATCGCCGAGGTCGAGACCTTGCTCACACGCAATAAAATCTGGGTGGACCGCACCAAGGATGTCGGCGCCATCTCGAAGGAAGAGGCGATTGATTTTGGTTTGAGCGGTCCGAACCTGCGCGGCAGCGGCGTGAATTACGATTTGCGCAAAGATCAGCCGTATCTCTGTTACAAGGATTTGCAGTTTGACGTGCCGCTCGGTTCAGTTGGCGATTGCTACGACCGCTACCTCGTCCGCATGGAGGAAATGCGGCAGAGCGTGCGCCTCGTCCATCAGTGCCTCGACAAAATCCCCGGCGGCTTCGAGAACAAAACGAAAGAGCCGGTGAACGTGGCTGATGGCAAAATCGTTTTGCCGCCCAAGAGCAAGGTCATGTCGAGCATGGAGGAATTGATCCATCAATTTATGCTCGTGACGCAGGGCATGAACTGTCCACCCGGCGAAGTTTATTTCGGTCATGAAAATCCGAAGGGCGAACTTGGTTTCTACATCAACAGCCGGGGCGGCGGCACGCCGTATCGGATGAAGATCCGCAGCCCCTCGTTCGTGAACCTGAGCATCCTGTCGCATCTGCTGCCCGGCCACATGATGAGCGACACCGTGGCGATCCTGGGATCGTTCGACTTTGTAATGGGAGAATGTGACCGATGAGCTTTTCCGTGCCTAAAGAACTCGAAGCCGAGATCGACGAGCTGATCACGCATTATCCCGTGAAGCGCAGCGCGGCGCTCATGTTGCTGCACGCGTTGCAGGAACATTTCGGCTACATCGCGCCGGAAGCCACTCAATGGGTCGCAAAAAAACTCGGCTTGCAGCCCATTAACGTCCACGAACTCGTCACGTTTTATCCAATGTTCCGGCAGTCTGCGCCGGGCAAACATCAGATCAAAGTCTGCCGCACGTTGAGCTGCGCGCTCGGCGGCTCGCACAAGTTGCACGAACATTTTTGCACGAAGCTCGGTCTTGATCCGCACGCGCATGGTTTGCAAACGTCGAAGGATGGGAAGTTCTCGGTCGAGTTCGTGGAATGTCTCGCCGGTTGCGGCATGGCGCCGGTCATGATGTGCAACGAGCATTTCCACGAAGGCGTGAGCAACGCGAAGGCCGATGAAATCATCGGAGGCTGCCGATGAAAATCGTAAATCGTAAATCTGAAATCGTAAATGAGGGGTGGTTGCCCGACATGGATTTGAACCATGACAAACAGATTCAGAGTCTGTTGTGCTACCGTTACACCATCGGGCAAGACGACGGAGGTAGCATCCTAAATATTTCATTCCGGGAGTCAAGCCGCTGATATGCCGCAAGAGTTCAAACTCATCCTCAAGCACCTCGATAGTCCGGGTTACACGCCGGACATCGAATGCTATTTGAAGCATGGCGGCTATGATGCGCTGAAAAAAGCGCTCGCCATTCCGTCGAAGGATTTGGCGGATGGCAAAAAGCAGAGCGCGCAGGAACAGATTCGCGACGACGTAAAACTCTCTGGCCTGCGCGGTCGCGGCGGTGCGGGTTTTTCGTGCGGACTCAAGTGGAGCTTCGTGGATCGCCGCAGCGGCAAGCCGATTTATCTCATCTGCAACGCCGACGAATCCGAACCCGGCACGTTCAAGGATCGCCAGATCATCCACAAAGATCCCCACCAACTCATTGAGGGGATGATCATCTCGTGTTTCGCGAACGACGTGAAGCTCGCCTACATCTACATCCGCGGCGAAATGCCCAAGGGCGCGAAGTTGCTGAATGCGGCGTTGAAGGAAGCGCGCGCGAAAAACTTCCTCGGCAAAAACATTTTAGGCAGCGGTGTTGAAGTTGAAATCCACGTCCATCGCGGCGCGGGCGCTTACATCTGCGGCGAGGAAACCGGCCTCATCGAATCGCTCGAAGGCAAGCGGCCTTATCCGCGCATCAAGCCGCCGTATTTCCCAGCCGTGCTCGGGCTTTACATGTGCCCGACCATCGTCAACAACGTCGAGACGCTCTGCAACGTAAAGCACATCGTCGCGATGGGCGGCGCGGAATTCGCGAAGCTCGGCACGCCGAACAACACCGGCACACGCATCGTGAGCTTGAGCGGCCAGGTGAAACGTCCCGGCTACTACGAGATCGAAGTCGGCAAAGCCACCATCGGCCAGTTGATCAACGATCCTGCGTTCGGTGACGGTCTGCTGGATGGACGAAAACTTAAGGCCGTCATCCCCGGTGGTTCATCCTCGAAAGTTTTGAAGGCGGGCGAAAAATTCAAACTCAAGCGCAAGGTTGAGGGTAAAGACGTCGAGGTGGAAACCGACATGCTTGACCTGCCGTATGATTTCGACTCGCTCCAGCAGGCCGGCACGATGAGCGGTTCGAGCGCGATCATTGTGATTGATGACAGTGTGGACATCGTCGGCGCGCTGGCGAATCTTTCCGAGTTTTACGCCCACGAAAGCTGCGGCCAATGCACACCTTGCCGCGAAGGCTCGCTCTGGATGAGCAAGGCGCTGCATCGCCTCACGCACGGTGAAGGTCGGAAGGGCGACGCCGAATATCTCGTGAAGATTGCCGACAACATTCCCGGCGGTAAGACGATCTGCGCGTTCGGCGAAGCCTGTTCGTGGCCGGTGCAAAGTTTCGTCGCCAAGTTCCGCGAGGATTTCGTCGCGAAGGGCGCGGCGGATGAAGAGCGCAACAAGCAAGCCGCCCCCGCGAAGGAAAAGAATTTAGCCGCACACTGAACCCGTGAATCACTTATCTCCATATCATGATTTCACAGCCCGGCTGAAATTGCTTATCAGCAAGAATCCGCATCTCATCACGACGACGTTGAGTAACATTTTTACGATGCGACTGATTGGCAACAAAACGCATGGCGATCTGGCGGAGATCGCGATAGCCGAGTTCATCAATCAGTTCATGTATGACTTCAAGTCAGTGCATGTGGGCAAAGACCTCTACCGCGCGAAGGAACGCGAGGAGGACATCAAGATCATCAACGAAATCACGAAAGCGGAATTTCCCGTTAGTCTGAAGGCTTACGGGGACGGGCCACTCCAGCTTTCCACCGACAAACATTTCCAGATGTTCCCGAAGCTCAAAACGCTGGGAACGTTGATTGAAGGTAAGGCGCTCGCACAAGTTTGGGCCGATCCCGTTTTCGCCGAGTTTGGCAGCATGAATATCCTGCCGCTTATCTACGACGAGAAGAAACAGCGGTGCAACATCCTCGTTTTTAACTCCGAGACCGCCAGAAAACGCGTTTCGCGCATTGCTTTGGAAGAAGTGGGATACGGACGCAAGCACCCCGTGTTTCGCTTCCATGACAGCGATGGTGACTACGTTTGCGAAGTGCGTTACGGGAGCGGAACAGCCAACGCCCTGCAACGCGGTCTGTGGACGAACACCAAGAACGGACTCAAGTATTTCGAAAGTGTCACCAATGGATGGATTGATTACTCGCACAACCTTGTCTTGGTGATTCTCACATGCTCTTATTGCAACCAGCAAGGGGCACGAGGTTGCCTTGGAACAACTCAAGGCTGACATTGAAGAACAGAAACGTCGCTCGAATCTGAAGTAAGCATGCAGACCTTGAACCTATTTGAAAACCTCGTGGTTGATGCTCCTGCAACGGAAGGCATCAAATACGCAGGCTCGAAGCTCAAGCTGCTGCCGCATATTTTTCAACTCATCCAAAAGGTGAATCCCGAAACGGTGTTGGACGGCTTCGCCGGCACGACGCGCGTTTCGCAAGCTCTGGCGCAGACAGGCCATCGTGTCATTGCCAACGACATTTCTGCCTGGTCGAAAGTTTTCGGCACATGCTACCTCCTGAATCCACATCCCGAATCGCACTACCAGCCGCTAGTTGACCAACTCAACGCGCTTCCGGGAAAAGACGGTTGGTTCACGGAGCAATATGGCGGCGAACCCAACAGCGGATGCTCCATCGGCGAGGACAATCTCAAAAAGCCCTGGCAAAAACACAACACGCGAAAGCTCGACGCCATTCGCGAGGAAATAGATCGGCTTGCGCTCACCGATGTCGAGAAAGCTGTTTTGTTGGCCAGCCTCATTCTGGCGATGGACGAAGTGGATAGCACGCTGGGCCACTTCGCTTCTTACCTCAACGACTGGTCGCCGCGCTCTTACAACACAATGCGCCTGCATGTTCCCAAGCTCATTCCGAAAACTTGCGACCATGCCGTTTGTCAGGGCGACATCTTTGATTTAGCACCCAAGGTCGAAGTTGACCTCGCGTATTTTGATCCACCTTATGGGTCGAACAATGAAAAAATGCCGCCGTCGCGAGTGCGTTACTCGGCATACTATCACCTTTGGACTTCGATTTGTCTCAACGACAAACCAGAAGTGTTTGGCAAAGCCAAGCGCCGCACGGACACTTCGGATACTGTGTCCAACTCTGCGTTCGAGGATTTTCGTCAGAACGAGGCCGGACACTTTGTAGCCGTTGAAGCGATTGAGCGGTTGCTGCGAACAACGCGCGCCAAGCATATCATTCTTTCCTATAGTTCCGGTGGACGAGCCACAGCCGAGGAATTGAACGGCGTTATTTCATCCGTTGGACGGCTCGTTGAAACGCTTGAGGTGGATTACCGAAAAAATGTCATGGCAGGGATGCGCTGGACCAACGAGTGGATTAGCGATGCCGAAATGCCTAACCGGGAGTTTTTGTTTTTGATCGAGAAATAATGTCAACCGCAGCCGCAACTGAAACCAAGCCCGCGCCGCCCGCGATCGAGAAGATCAAGGTGAAGGTGGACGGGCGCGAAATCGAAGTGCCGAGAGCTTTGCCGGATCACACCGGCAAGCTCGTGCCCACGACGATGCTGCAGGCGTGCGACATCGCGAAGAAGGAAGTCCCGCATTATTGCTATCATCCCAAGCTGCCGGTCGCCGGCAATTGTCGCATGTGCCTCGTCGAGTTCGGCACGCCCGCGCTCGGCCCGGATCGCAAGCCGGTGATGAACCCCGACGGCACGCCGAAGATCGCGAAGTCGCCGCGCCCGGCCATCGCTTGCGCCACACCGATTTCTCCGGGCATGGAAATTTACACGAGCACCCCCGGCGTGAAGCAGATGCGCGAAGGCGTGCTCGAATCGCTGCTCATTAATCACCCGCTTGATTGCCCGATCTGCGACCAGGCCGGCGAATGCAAGCTCCAGGAATATTCCGTGGACTACGGCCAGAGCGCGAGCCGCTTCGCCGAGCCGAAGGTTCACAAGCCCAAGGCCGTTGATCTCGGCCCGCGCATCATGCTGGACGCCGAGCGTTGCATTCTTTGCACACGCTGCATCCGCTTCACGAAGGATGTCGCCGGTGACGACGCGCTCGGCATCGTGAATCGCGGTAGCTACAACACCATCGCGACGTTTCCCGGCCTGCCGTTCGACAACAACTACACGCTCAACACTGTGGATATTTGTCCGGTCGGTGCATTGACGTCGAAGGATTTCCGTTTCCAGATGCGCGTGTGGTTCTTGAAGGAAACCAAGAGCGTCTGCACGAGTTGCGCGACGGGTTGCAACGTGCTCATCAGTTCACGCGAGGAAAAGATTTACCGCTACACGCCACGCGACAACGACGCGGTTAACGCCTCGTGGATGTGCGACGCCGGCCGCTTGAACTACAAGTGGATTCAGCGCGCGGATCGGTTGAAAGACGTTTTGGTGCGCGGACAGAAATCGAGTTGGACTGCGGCGCTCAGCGAAATCGCGGACAAGCTCAAGCAAGCTCCGGTCGGCTCAGTCGCGATTATTGCTTCGGCACGGCAATCGAATGAAGATCTTTGGTTGATCAGCAAACTTAAGACGAAGCTTGGCGCGATCAGTGATTCCGTCGAGCGCACCGGCGATCCCGACAAGTTGCTCGTCAGCGCGGACAAAAATCCGAACACGAACGGCGCGCGGCTCACCGGCATTTGCTTTAGTGAAGTTGGAATCAATTTACCCAAGATCGCGGACGGCATCGCGAGCGGAAAGATCAAGACGCTCATCGTGTTCGGCGAAGACGTCACCAAGCACGGCATCAGCGCGGAATTGCTGGGCAAACTGGACACGCTCATCGCCAGCGACATTCTGCCGAATGAGACAACGAAACTGGCGCATTATCTGTTGCCCGGCTGCGTACATGCGGAGAAGCGCGGCTCGTTCACGAACACCAAAGGCCGCGTGCAGAAGTTCATGCAGGCCATTCAGCCACAGGGCGACGCCCGCGCCGAATGGGATTTCCTGCACGACCTGGTTTACAACGTCACCGGCAGGAACGGTTTCCTCACCATCGAAGGCTTGTTCAACGAAATGGCGAAGGATGTCCCCGCGTTCAACGGCCTCACGTGGGCCAGCCTCGGTGACACGGGCGTGACGGTAAAAATTTAACAATGATCGACTGGCTCAACCATCTGAACCCGACGACGCAACTGGCGCTGTTTGCCGCCGTGAAGGCGGTGGCGGCGTTTGCCGTGATGATGACGATGGTTGCCTACATCGTGCTGGTTGAGCGGCGCGTCTGCGCGTTCATGCAGGATCGCATC
>JANYDP010000234.1 GCA_025363535.1 Verrucomicrobiota bacterium
GCTCGACGTAATCCACTCGCTCGACTCGCCAGCCATCGCCCAGCACCAAAATCTTCTCAAACACTTTCTCCGGAATCATTTTTTTGGGAATTCATTCTACTTGCATCTCAACCTTTTACCCATTACAAACGTCGAAGAACCAATGTCTTGGTTCAAATCTTGTGAATTTGCCGAAACGAAGTTGAAGTTATCCGTGAGGAGGACTGCCGCCGAAGCGGAGTCGCTCCAAGCCAGCACTGCCGCAGAAAGCAGGCTGGCCGGGAGTTTCCATTTGTTGAGTTGGGGTTGGTTCATGATGATTCTTATGGGTTGCACGATCAGGGTTGAGGAACTTTTTATTATTACGGTTGTGCTGGGATAATAGTGAACACGCTGGCGGGGCTTAGTTGTTAGTAGATTGCGCCGAAGATTCGACTGCAAGCGAGTTTAAACCACGCGGTGTTTTCATTTTTTATTGGCTTGGATTACTCTAGGACAACACCGGAAACTGTCTATCCCCCAATGCGGTTAAAGCCCCATCACCGAAATAGGTGATGGTTGCCACCAGCCGCGAAACCAAAAGGACAGTAACCGCAACCACCTGCTTCGATTCTTGGTGGTTGCCCTTGCCCCGGCTAGTATGCAGACGGTAAATGGCACACAGTCGCAATTGTTACAATTACATAATAAATGCAGCATCTTTTTATTTTTTGCAGACCGGATTCCCATTACAGTCTAGCATCAGCATTTGAACTAAAAACGCATGAAAGCATTTTTGCAAAAACACAAACAGTATTTGTTGACCGGGGTATCCCATGTCATTCCATTCATTGCCTGCGGCGGCATTTTGATCGCGCTGTCCATCACGTTTGTGCCGATGACAGTCACCGGCCCGGACTTTTCCAAGGCACCCGCACTGGTTAAAAACATGCTGACGATCGGCACGACGGCGTTTCAATTATTTCCGGCGGTGCTGGCCGGCTTCATTGCGTATGGCATGGCAAGCAAGCCGGGTTTGGTGCCGGGATTTGTCGGCGGCTTCATCGCGGGCATGCCGCAAATCGTGGACGGTAAATCTGCGAGCGCGGGATTTCTAGGAGCAATCATCATCGGCATGGTCGCGGGTCATGTGACGAACCTGCTGAAAAAAATCAAGCCGCCGGCGATGTTCCGCCCGATCATGCCGATCATTGTGATTCCCATCCTGTCCGCCCTGCCCGTCGGCCTGTTGATGCTGACGTTGAACATCCCGATTGCGACCATCATGGTGGACATGATGAAATTTTTGGAAGGCCTACAGAGCGGTTCGCAAATTGTGCTGGCGATGGTGCTGGGAGCGATGATCGCCTTTGACATGGGCGGGCCGGTCAACAAGGCGGCGTTTTTCTTCGGCGCGGCAATGATTCAACAGGGTAATTATACGATCATGGGCGCGTGCGCCGCCGCCATTTGCACCCCACCGCTTGGCCTTGGATTAGCAACGTTGCTGGGCCGTAAACGCTGGAGCGAAGAGCAGCATGAATCCGGACTGGCCGCACTGGGCATGGGCCTGGTGGGTGTCACCGAGGGAGCGATTCCCTTTGCCGCCGGCGATCCGCTGCGCGTGATTCCGGCGATCATGCTCGGCTCGATGGTTTCCGCCGTGATTGCGATGCTCGGCGGCGTGGGCGATCACGCGCCGCATGGCGGACCGATTGTTCTGCCCGTGGTGGATCATCGGCTGATTTACATCGTCGCGATTTTAACCGGCTCGCTCGTCACCGCCGTCACCATTAATTTAATAAAGAGAAATTCCAATCCAACAACCACAGGAGAAACCAAAGCATGAAATTTGTTGCTGTCACCGCGTGCCCGACCGGCATTGCCCACACTTACATGGCCGCCGCCCAACTCGAAAAAACGGCGAAGAAACTCGGCCACACCATCAAGGTGGAAACCCAGGGTGCCATGGGCATTGAAAATGAGTTGAGCCAGGCTGAGGTGGACGCCGCCGATGCGGTCATCTTCGCGACGGACATCGCGATCGAACAGGAGAGCCGCTTCACCCACACGCGCAAAATCCAGGTGCCAGTCCAAGCGGCGTTGAAGGATCCGGAAGCCATTTTTGCCCGGTTGAAATAATTGTCATGGCTCTGGAGCTGGAATTCACCTGTCCGCTGCCCAGCGGGATTCACGCACGACCGGCGAGCGCATTGGAAGAGGTGGTGCGCCGTTTCGCCTCCGACGTGATGCTGTTCAACCGGCGCACGCAGCGCGCCGCCAACGGGAAAAGCATTCTGGCCATGGTCAGCACAGATGTTCGCCAGGGCGACACCTGTGTTTTTACGGTGACCGGCCCGGATGAACGGGAAGCGATGGCGGTGCTGACCACCTTTTTGCGGGAGAAATTTCCCCATTGCGACGCCCCGCTGACGGCCACGAAAACCGAAACCGCCGCTCCGCTCCCGCCCTGCCTGCGCGATGCCGGTGCGACGATTCATCGCGGCCAGCGGGTGGTGCC
>JANYDP010000261.1 GCA_025363535.1 Verrucomicrobiota bacterium
GACGCTGATCGTCAGCGACATCTTGCCGAGTGAGACGACGAAGCTGTCGCATTATGTTTTGCCCGGCTGCGCGCATGCGGAGAAGCGTGGCTCGTTCACGAACACCAAAGGCCGTGTGCAGAAATTCATGCAGGCTGTCCAGCCGCCGGGCGAGGCGCGCGCTGAATGGGATTTTCTGCACGACCTGGTTTACAACGTCACCGGCAAGAACGGCTTTCTGACCATCGAAGGTTTGTTCAATGAGATGGCGAAGGATGTCCCCGCGTTCAACGGCCTCACCTGGGCGGGCCTTGGCGATGCCGGCGTGACGGTGAAGATTTGAAATGATTGACTGGTATAACAATCTAAGCGAGCCGCAAAAGCAGATGGCTTTGTTCGCGCTGTTCTCAGCCGTGAAGGCGGTGGCGGCGTTTGCCGTGATGATGACGATGGTTGCCTACATCGTGCTGGTTGAGCGGCGCGTCTGCGCGTTCATGCAGGATCGCATCGGGCCGAACCGCACCGGGCCGTTCGGATTGCTGCAACCCGCCGCCGACGGCATCAAGGCGTTCTTCAAGGAGGAAATGACGCCCGCGCATGTGCGGAAAATTTATTACGTCATCGCGCCGGCCATTTGTCTGATGCCCGCCATTTTGAATCTCGCGGTGATTCCGTTCGGCTCGAACATCAAGGGCGAGCCGATGGTGCTGGCGAATTTGAACGTCGGCATTCTCTACACTTTCGGCATCGTGTCGCTCGGCGTTTACGGCATCGTGCTGGCAGGCTACGCGAGCAATTCCAAGTTTCCTTTCCTCGGCGGCATCCGTTCCAGCGCGCAGATGATCTCCTACGAAATCTCGATGGGCATGAGCGTGATCCCGATCTTCATGCTCGTGGGCGATCTGAATCTGGGCAGCGTGATCACCTACCAAACCGGGGGGCTGTTCAACTGGCTCGTGTTCAAGCAGCCGCTCGCCTTCATCATTTTCCTGGTCGCCGCGTTCGCCGAAACGAACCGCACGCCGTTCGATCTTCCCGAAGCCGAGCAGGAACTCGCCGGCGGCTACAACATCGAATACAGCTCGATCAAGTTCGCGCTCTTCTTCATGGGCGAATACGCGAACATGATTCTCGCCTCGGCGATGATGGTGACGCTATTTTTCGGCGGCTGGACGTTGCCGTGGTTCGGTCTCGACCAAACCGCGACGACCTTGCTTGGCGGTGTTGCCCACATTGGAATTTTCCTGGCGAAGGTGTTCGCCTTTCTGCTGATGTTCATCTGGGTGCGCTGGATGGTGCCGCGTTTCCGGTACGATCAGTTGATGGATCTGGGCTGGCGGCGGTTTCTGCCGCTGGCGCTGGCGAACATTTTGGTGACGGCGGTCTGGCTTTGGTGGACAACGAAATGACAACATGCCCACAGTCTTGCGAATCAAAGGTTATCGCTTCGGTTTTTTTAGTGCCGATGCGGATGAGCCGACGCACGTCCACGTCAGCAGGGATGGCAATCAAGCCAAGTTCTGGCTCGACCCAGTGCAGCTCACCAAGGACGCCGGCTTCACGCGGCCCGAACTTAATGAAGTTTTTGGCCTCGTGCAGGCACACCAACAAGAGCTATTGAAAGGCTGGCATGAATACTTTGGATGACATTCGAGTGACGCGCGTGAGCAGCACGGAAGACACGTTGAAGGCGGACTTCGACGACGGCCGTTCCGTGAGTCTGCCACTGATGTGGTTTCCCCGATTGTTCCGCGCGACGCAGTCGCAGCGCGACCATTTTGAACTGACCGGCCAAGGTTACGGCGTTCACTGGCCAGAGGTGGACGAAGATTTGAGCGCGAAAGGTCTCGCGATGGGCAAGGCGTCCATTGAATTCATCAAGCAACAGCGGAAGCACGAAATCGCGGCATGATCGTTAATCGCAAACCATTAAATTTGTTCGAGCGGCTTTACCTGCCGACCGTCATCGGCGGCTTGAAAGTCACGCTGCGCCACTTCTTCAAGAAGAAGGTGACGATGCAGTATCCCGAACAGAAATGGGTCGTGCCCGAAGGTTATCGCGGTGCGCCGTATCTCGTGAAGGATCAGGAAGGCAGCACCAAATGCGTGAGCTGCCAGCTCTGCGAATTCATCTGCCCGCCGAAAGCCATCAAGATCACGCCGCCCGGTCCGACCGGAAAAACCGCTGATCGCACGAACGCGGAAAAGATGCCGCAGGAATTTGAGATTAACATGCTGCGGTGCATCTTCTGCGGCTTCTGCCAGGAAGTTTGCCCCGAGGAAGCGATCTTCCTGCAAAAAGATTATTCGCTCACGGGCACAAGTCGGAAGGAAATGATTTACAACAAAGAAAAACTCCTCGAACTCGGCGGCGTTCACGCGGGCGTTCAGAAGTGGAAACACAAAGCGGAAGAAGCGAAAGAGCAGGAAAAATTCCCGGTGAAGGTTTAGAGCAACAAACGCAACCAAAGCAAAACTATGCACACGACAAACATGAAGGCATGGCAGCACGAGCATAATTTTTCCGGCGACACTTCGTCCGCCGAAGCGCGCACGCGCAGGGTGGTCGTGCTGACGGGCGCAATGATGTTGGTGGAAATCGTGGCTGGATATTTTTTCCACTCGATGGCGTTACTTGCCGATGGCTGGCACATGGGAACGCATCTCGCCGCCTTCGTTCTCGCGGCTCTGGCTTATTTTTATGGACGCCGCCATGCAAAAGATGCGCGGTTCACTTTTGGCACGGGCAAAGTCGGCGCGTTGGGCGCTTTCACCAGCGCGATAATTTTGTCCATCATCGCGTTGGTTATTGCCGGAGACTCCATTCATCGGTTGCTCGTGCCGCAGGCGATTCAGTTCCGCGAGGCGATTGCCATCGCGGTGGTGGGGTTGGTGGTGAATTTCGTCAGCGCGCTCATGCTGAAAGACGATCCGCATCATCACCATCACGATCACAGCCACGCGCACGGACATCATCACGATTTGAACTTGAAGGCGGCTTACGCGCACGTTTTGGCGGATACGCTCACAGCATTGGGAGCGGTGGTCGCGTTGAGTGCGGGATATTTTTTGGGCTGGGTCTGGCTCGACCCGGCGATGGGCTTGGTCGGAACGGTCGTGATTTTGTCGTGGGCATGGACGCTGTTGCGCGACACCGGCTCAATTCTTTTGGATCGCGTTCCGGCGAGTTCGGATTTGCCGGAAGTGATTCGCGAAGGAATTGAAGGCGACGGCGACACAAAAATTTCCGACCTGCACATCTGGCAGGTTGGCGTGAATAAATTCGCGGCGATTATCAGCGTCGTTGCGCACAATCCGAAAACGGCAGAGGAATACCGCCGGATTTTGAAAATCCACGAGGAACTTGTCCACGTCACGGTGGAGGTGAATCGCTGCGAAAGCGACCACGCGATTGCGGCATGATTTGATTTTGGATTAACGAAATGGCAATTACCGACATTCTATTTTACGTCTTCGCGATTGCGACGCTAGTCTTCGGCGCGCTCGTCGTTGCGAATCCGTTCAGCCGCAATCCGATCAACAGCGCGATGTTTCTCGTGCTCACGATCATCTCGATGGCGGGCCTCTTCGTCCTGCTGCACGCGTTCTTCCTCGCGGCGGTGCAGGTGCTGGTTTATGCCGGCGCGGTGATGGTGCTGTTCCTGTTCGTCATCATGCTGCTCGACTTGAAAGAAGAAGAGCGCCGCAAGGTCAAGAAGCTCGGCCTCGTCGTCGGATTGATTTCCGTCGGCGCAATCGTCGGCATCTTCGTGAAGTCCCTGCGCGCGACAAAGCCCGGCGAAAATTTGCCCGCCCC
>JANYDP010000324.1 GCA_025363535.1 Verrucomicrobiota bacterium
TTCAATTCCAACACGTCCCGTTGTTCCTTCACCGGATACGGCTGGGCGGTTTCGTAATTCAGATGGATTTCCGCCAGCGCGCGACCGGCCCGGCTGAACGCCCAAAAATCCTCCGCCAACGGAATGCGCGGCAGCATCTTCTTCAAATCGGCGGCGAACCGCGTCTTGTATTCCGGCGAATGGAGGATGCCATAGACGTAATAGAAAATGTCTTCCTTGCCGATCTTCGCGTCTTTGTAGCCCGCGCGAAATTGCTCCAACACAAAATCGCCAATCGTTTCACGGCGGATGTAGGGTTCATCGCTCGCTTTGACCAGCAAGTCATCTTGCGGGGTTTCGTCGTAGTAATAGAGCGGGAAGCATTGGCTGTTGTAATGGTTTTTGAAATCTGGGATTACATCAACCATCAAGGATGTGAATTCGTTCGTCTCGCCCGTCCCGGTCACCACGATTAGCTTGTTCTCAGCAGAACCCTTCGGGAAAAGCCTATTCTGCTGATACTGCATTTCGTTAAAAGCTCGGTCGTAGTAAAGGTATTGTTTAAAGAAAGGCCGATAGTGAGCAACCACGATGGCGCTCTCGCTGAATAAATACTCTTTTTGCTTTCGAATGTCGTTCTTTAGGCTGCGCGACCAGCTAATCTTTTTTGCGTCCGTATTGATTACGGTATCGAGAAATGCCATTTCATCGTCAATCTTCTGGAACGACTTCCCAAGTCTTGCCTTTCCATACCTTCTTCGTTCCTCGTTGTAGAAAGAAATCATGCGTTCCATATTTTCCTTAAGACGCTTGTGGGAAATGTTGTATGCCCAATAGTCGCGGGCGGTCAGCACGCCTTGCGAAAAGGTCTCGAACACCCGCAGCACCTTGTCGTCGTCCTTATTGCCCAGGACCATGAACTTCATGAACGCCGGATCGCGCACGTTTATCCAGTCGCCATGTTCGTTCGGCGTGAGTTTGTTCCATCGAATATTTTTTGTGCTTTGAAATTCCGTAATGATTTTCAGCTTATCCTCGCGGCTCAAATAGTCGCCGATGTCATAATAGAAAAGCTGGCTTTCACCTTTGCGTTCCGCGTCTTTGACTAGCAGCGTGACCGCGATGGGCGTGCGTGTGCCTTCGCCGAAAACGTTACCTTTCTCCATTCGTCGTTGTTCGCCAGACGCGCGCGCGTTGCCACGCAGATTGAACACATACACCCGGTTAAACTCTTCCAGCAGGGTTTTGCGCAGACCATCCATGTTATTGGCGTCTATGAAAGAGCCGTTAGTGACGTAGCAAATGATGCCGTTGTCTTTCACGCGGTCACTTGCCCAGCGAATAGCCCGGATATAGGAATCATAAAGATTCTTTTGTAGCGTTGCCTTGGACTCCTCTGCGTAGGAATTTCTGATTCGTGTGTCGAGCTGAGGGTATTTAAGATTCTTGTTGCTGTCGTTTTCGCTTTCCTGCTTCGCAGAATACGGTGGATTACCGATGATGACTCGGATGTCCCGCTTGTTTTGTTTGGCGGCGCGCTCGCTGTTGACCTGAAAATTCGGGTCGTCAAACGTGCCTTTGCCTTCGGAGAGTTGAAACGTGTCGGTGAGGACGATGCCTTCAAACGGTTCGTAATCCTTTTTCAAGCGCCCGTGATAGGCTTCCTCGATGTTGATGGCGGCGATGTAGTAGGCAAGCAGGATGATTTCGTTGGCGTGCAGTTCCTCGCGGAATTTGCGCGTGAGGTCGCTGTCCGCAATGATGCCGCTCTGGAGCAGCCGCACAATGAACGTGCCCGTGCCGGTGAAGGGGTCAAGGACGTGGACGTTTTTATCCGTGAGGCCGATGCCGAATTCGGATTTCAGGGCGTCGTCCGCGCTTTTAATGATGAAGTCCACGACTTCGACGGGGGTATAGACGATGCCGAGCCGTTCGGCCATGCGCGGGAACGCGGTCTTAAAGAATTTGTCGTAAAGTTCGACGATGATCTTTTGTTTGCCAGCAAGGTTATCAATTCCCTGCGCGGAGCGGGCTTTCTTGCGGATGCTTGCGTAGAAACTTTCGAGCGACTTGGTTTCCGCCTCCAAGTTCTGGCCTTCCAGAAGATCGAGCATCTTCTGCATGGTCTTGGAGACGGGATTTTGCTTGGTGAATTCGTAGCCTTCAAACAGCGCGTCAAACACCGGTTTGGTGATGAGATGCTGCGCGAGCATTTCAATGGCGTCGTCCTCGCTGATGCTGGGATTGAGCGTCTTGCGGAGTCCGGCGAGGAAGGCGTCGAATTTTTTCCGATAAACTGGGTCAGCGCCTTGCAACAAACCTTTGATGCGGGCGATGTGGGTATTGGCAATGTCGGCCACTTCCTTGGCCCATTGTTCCCACGGCTTGCGCGTGCCGCACTTGATGACGATCTTGGCGAAGATTTTGTCCTCCCAATCCTTCAGCGGGAAATTAAGGAAAGTCTGCGCGGGCTTGTCATTCAACTCACCCGACTTGCTTTCACCATCGCCGCCGCCGCCGATGAAGTCGGTGACGATTTTATCCGTGCGCCCTTTGTTCAGGTCAATCTGGTTGATGATGTCATTGAAGCGGTTGTCATGGGCGCGTAGGGCCTGCAAGACTTGCCAGACGACTTTGTATCTTTCATTGTCGTCCAAGGCTTCGTCCGGTGGCACGCCATCGGGGACGACGATGGGCAGGATGATGTAGCCGCATTGCTTTTTCGTCTCGTCAGATTTGCGCATGACGCGCCCGACGGCTTGCACCACGTCCACCTGGGACTTGCGCGGATTGAGAAACATCACGGCATCCAGCGCGGGAACGTCCACGCCTTCGGAGAGGCAGCGGGCATTACTCAAGATGCGGCAGACCGTGCCTTCGCGCGTGGTGTCTTCCTTGAGCCATTGCAGGGCTTCGTTGCGGACAAGGGAATTCATCTTGCCGTCAACGTGCCGGGCTTCGCAACGAAGGAAATCAGGATTGGTTTCGCCTGCTGTTTCCGCATCGGTATCGCCGGTGTAGTCTTTGATAATCTGGGTAAAGTAATCCCGGATTTTTTCCGAGTCTTTGATGCGGCTGCTAAACGCCACGGCGCGGCGCATGGGGCTGGGGTCAATGGCCTCGTGGCCGTCGCCCTCCTGTTTCACGAAACGTTTCCGCAAACCATTCCAGCAGCCGACAATTTTCACCGCGTCGTCGAGCTTGAATTCTTTTCCATATTTTGCGAACTGCTGTTGCAGGACAGTGCTGACGTGCAATTTATCCACCGCGAGAACCAAGACCTTGTAATCGCAGAGCAGGTCTTTATCAATGGCCTCCGAGAAATCGAGGCGATGGAGTTCCGCGCCGTAAATGGCCGGGTCATCCAT
>JANYDP010000327.1 GCA_025363535.1 Verrucomicrobiota bacterium
ATTTTGTAGCCGCGATAGTCGGTGGACACCGGCTCGCGCAGCTTGATGGAGTAATCGGCAAAGTCCTGCGTGGTCATGATGCCACCATGCGCCTGCATCCACGCCGCCGTCGCCTGCGCAAACGGGCCGCGATAAAACCAGTCGCTCCCCTGCTCCGCCAGCGCGCGGTAAGTCTTGGCGAGGTCAGGCTGTTTCAAAATGTCGCCAACGTTGAACGGAAGACCGTTGGTCAGAAAAATTTTCCGCGAATCGTCAAATTGATTCAAGTTGCCCGCTTCAAGTTTTAACCGCGCCGCATAAATCTCCTTCAACGGAAAACCTTCTTCGGCGATCTTCGCCCCCGGGGCGAAGAGTTCGCCAAATTTTTTCTTCCCAAAGTTTTTAACCGCGTAATCGAACGCCGCGATTTCTCCCGGCACGCCGCTCGCCAGCGGCCCCGTCTGGCTCAACGTCGTGTCGGCCTTGCCCGCGCGCACAAACATATCGCGCGTGGCGGCGGCGGGCGCTTTCTCGCGGCCATCAATCGCCACGAACTCGCCGTTCGCGCGGCGGATGAGCAGGAAACAGCCGCCGCCGATGCCGGAATTGTGTCCGTCCACCACGCCAAGCGTGAGGCCGACTGCCACTGCGGCATCAATGGCGTTGCCGCCGGATTTCAAAATCTGCACGCCGGCTTCCGTCGCCAGCGGATGCGTGGAGGACACCATGCCGTTCGTCTGACCGTCGGCCCGCGCCGCAGCGGAGAGCGTCAGGACGAGAACCGGCAAAATAATTTTGCAGAAAAAATTCATCGCGGAAAATTTTTCGCCGCCGTGTCGTCGAATTCGCCTTCCCAGCGCGCCATCACGGCGGACGCGAGGCAGTTGCCGAACAGGTTGATGGAGGTGCGCGCCATGTCGAGGAACGCGTCCACGCCGAGGATGACCGCCACGCCTTCCAGCGGCAGGCCGAACGTGACCAGCGTGCCGGACAAGATCACGAGCGATGCGCGCGGCACCGCCGCCACGCCCTTGCTCGTGAGCATGAGGGTGAGCAGGATGAGCAGTTGCTGGCCCAGCGGCAGTTCCACGCCCGCCGCCTGCGCGACGAAGATGGCGGCGACCGCGAGGTAAAGCGTCGAGCCATCGAGGTTGAACGAGTAGCCCGCCGGCAGGACGAACGACACGATGCGGCGCGGCACGCCGAATTGTTCCATCCGCCGCAGCGCGTCGGGCAATGCCGCCTCGGATGACGCCGTGGAAAAGGCGAGGATGAACGGCTCCCGCACGGCGCGCAAAAAGCCGCGCACCGGGATGCGCGCCAGCAGCATCACCGGCACCAGCACCAGCAGGACGAAGACGGCGAGCGCGCCGTAGAGCGTGAGCACGAGCTTGCCGAGCGCCCAGACCACGTCGAGGCCGTTCTTGCCGATCGTCACGGCCACGGCCGCGCCGACGCCCAGCGGCGCGAGCCACATCACGAGGCCGGTGAACTTGAACATCACCTCCGCGAGCGATTCGCAGACATCCAGCAGCGTGCGCCGGGATTTTTCCTGTGCGCGCGCGGCGGCCACGGCGAAGAGGATGGAAAAAATAACCACCTGCAAAACGTCGTTGCGCGCGGCGGCGTCAAAAAAACTGGTCGGGGCCAAATGTTCCACCACGCCGGCGAACGTGACCTTGCTCGCGGCGAGCGTTTTTCCGGTATCCGCCGCGGCGTTCAACTGCACGCCCGCACCGGGCCGCACGAGGTTGACCGCCGCCAGCCCGATGAACAGCGCGAGCGTGGTGACGATTTCAAAATAGATGATGGACTTCAGCGCGAGCCGCCCGACCGTGCGCAGCTCCTGCGCGTGGCCCGCGATGCCGAAGACGAGCGTGCTGAAAATCAGCGGCACCACGATGCACTTGATCAGGTGGAGAAAAATCGTGGAGAGGAACTGCAGATCCTGCGCGCCCTGCGGAAATTTCCAGCCAATGAAGCCGCCGACGAAAATGGCGGCGACGATCCACTGCGTGAGCGTGGTTTTTTTGAGCAGGGAAATCATGTTCAGGGAATGACTACGCGATAGAAGCGCTGCGGCGCAATGCCGGAATTGTCCGGCAGGCTGGCGTTCGTGCCCGCCGCCGT
>JANYDP010000346.1 GCA_025363535.1 Verrucomicrobiota bacterium
ACCCGGCCAGACGCTCTCGGCCATCATCCAGGCGTACCGCGATCAAAACATCAAGGTGACGTTGAAGCAGGTGCTGGACGCTAATCCGAATTTGAAGCCGGAGAAGATGTACGTCGGGCAGAAGATTTTTATTCCCGCGCCGGCGCAATGAGATACTTGCTAAATGAATACCTTGCCGGCATCTGAAACGTAGCTTGTGCCAGTAGCGAGAGCATTGGCCGAATATCAGGACTATTGGCAAAAGGTTGACCAGATGCCATTGACATGTGACTTCATCGGCTCGTTGAATGATATAAAGGCTCTCGATTACTTAGACTACGAGGGGTAGGGGATCCATCATCGAAAGTGGTTGGAGCAGCATTCATTTGGGGGAATGTTTTGTCGTGACAGCTTGGCATGACTTGGATGATAAGCCAACGCGGTGAACTATTTCTTAACCATGATGCTCCGGGGAACCGGATTAGTATCTGGCCGTACGGGCGCGTAGGGGAGATTCAACAACGAAATCAGCCACAGTTTGGACGCTACGCATGGCTGCTCGATCGAGCGATTAGAGATTGCTTGCAGTTCGGAGATTTGTCCGACCAGGCCACCAAGTGGTGCCGGGAGGTGCTTGGCGATTGGGACCGTGATGGCGACCCGTGGTCTTGAATTAGTTCACCGGACTGTTGAGGTTTGGTAGCGGTTCTCGAACACCTGTTTATGACTTCTAGAATTTCAGCAGGAAAAAGATCATCATCGCCAGCGCGATCCGGTACCAGCCGAAGGCATTGAAGGTGTGGGTTTGCACGTAGCGCAGCAGCCACTTCACGGCGACGAAGGAGACAACCGCCGCCACGAGGGTTCCCAGCGCGACCATGCCCCAGTTTTCGGACGACGCGCCCGGGAGCGGATGATGGAACGCCTTGAAAATTTTCCAGCCGCCTGCTGCAAGCATTGTGGGGATGCCGACCAAAAAGGAAAATTCTGTGGCCGCTGGGCGGCTCAAGCCGAGGAGCAGGCAGAAGACAATCGTGGCTCCGGAGCGCGACGTGCCGGGACAGGTTCCCGCGATGAGTTGTCCGATGGCCACGGCGAGGGCGATGGTCCAGGTGATCTGGTCGTTCACCTTTTTTCCGCGCAGGAACAATTCCACGGCGAGAAAGGCAATGCCGCCCACCAGCAGGGCGATGGCGATGGGCGTCGGACTCTCGGAGAGCTTGAACCCTTTTTTATCGAGGACGAAACCGACCGCGCCCGTGATGCCGAAGGCGACAGCGATTTTCAACAGGTAATCCATCGTGGCCGGTTCGCGCCAGCGGAAGAGGAATTGTTTGAGGCGGTCGGAAAACAGCGGCAGCACGGCGAGGACAGCACCGCATTGGATGACGACGTTGAAGAGGTCGCTCTCCTTGATGTGCAACCAATGTTCGGTGAGCAGCAAATGGCCGGTGGAGGAAACGGGAATGAACTCGGTGATTCCTTCGACGATTCCCAGCAAAACGACATTTATCCAATCAGGCATGGCGGGAGAAACGAAATCTCAGGACAAAAGACAAGCTGGAAAAGTGAAACGTGAGGCGTGAGACGTGAATAAGCGGGGGCGGGCCTCGCCTTTGTTCACATTTCACGCTTCACGTTTCAACCCCGGTCAGCGGCCTTTCTTCTTGCCGCCGAGCAGGCCGGCGAAGGCGCTCTTGGAATCTTCCGCGTTCTGGCGGACCTTCAATTGGCCGAGGATGGAGTGCCAGCCGATGTAAATCTTGTGCCACTGGCTTTCGATGTTGCGCAGCGCGCCTTCGTTCATCTCGCTGAGAAAGCGCAGCGACGGCGCGTTGCCGATGAGGGTGTGGACCTCCTCCTTGGTGGGCGAGTTGACTTCCACGCTGGCGAGGATGAGTTCCAGTTCCTGCACGAGGACGCTTTTGGTTTCGAGGAACTGGCTCTCGTCTTCGACGCCGAATTTTTTTCCGCGACCGATGTTGAGGTAGCGGCTGAATTGTTTCCAGCATTCCAGATGGTTTTCCATCTGGGCGATCAGTTGATTCATTTGTTTGGCGGTGTTCATAAGGGTGTCAGGTGGCGGGTGTGTCAGGGAACGAGGCAATCCTCGGGGACAGAAAAATAATGGCGCCCCCGCGCATGTCGCGGGCGGTGATCTGGAGGCTGGCGAAGTGCAGGTTCAACTCGGCCAGCGGCAGATGCTTCGCCCGCGCCTCGCGGAACAGAGTCAGCACTTCCTCCGTGATGTTCTGCAACACCGGGCGCGGGCAGGATGACGAGACGGTGGTGGTGACGATCTCGCCATTGGAATCCACCGTGATGCTGCCCGTCGGCAGCCGGTGCACGGCGGCGCGGGGTTTGGAAAATAAATTTAAGAGTCCCATGATCCGGCAAGTTTCTTGGTTTGTTCGAGCAACCGGCTGGCGTCTGAATTCAACGGCCAGGCGGTCAGGAAATTTCGATTGTCCCACGGCAGCAGCAGGAGGCGGCGATCCATCGTCCGGCCTTCGAGATGCGAGAGCGGGCCGGCGTCGAGTTGTTCACTGAGCCGCTTGCAGGTTTCATCCACGAGCCGGATCACCGTGGCGACTTCGTTGGTGGCCTGGGTGCCGCATCCTTCGGCGTCACCGGTGGCCGGCACGGAAACCACCCAGTCCACGCCTTCACGGGTCAGGGCGGACAGCCGCGAGATGTTCTGGCGGTTGGCGGCACTGCCCGAAAGGCCGGCGGCACTGCTGATTTCATCAATCGCCTGGGCGGATTCGAGCAGCAGCATGTTGACTTCCTTGTGGATCGTCCGTTCACGATCCGGCTCGGCGGGCAGCGTTTCAAACGTGCCGATTTTCCACGCGATGATTTTTCCAAAGGCCGCTTCGCCACGGGCGCCATCCGTTTCGGCATCGGTGAGTTCGCCGCCTTGAATCCAAATTTTACCGACGAGCGCGCCGCGCGTGACGCGGAGCAGGACGGAGCTTTGCGAAAGACATTCCATCTGGATGATGTCCATGAGGCTCTTGCTTTGGACTCCGCGAAAGCCCGCGCCAGAATCGCGCCCCAGCAGGGATTCCAGACATTCCATGAACATCTGCATGTTCTGCTGGGTGTCGGGTTTCAGCCAGAACAGATCCACGCCGAGGGCGTAGGCGCGCGAACGAAATTCCTCGTCCTGCAATCCGGTCATCACGACGGTGCGCAGTTCGGGAAAGCGGCGGCGGACGATGGACAGCACCTGGAGGCCGTCCATCTTCGGCATTTTCAAATCGCAGATCAGCAGGCGGAACGGCTCGGCATCGAGCATCGTCAAGGCGCGCGCGCCGGTGGAGGCGACGCGGACATCCGGGCGGCTGGGCAGTTTGGACAGGACCTCCTGGTAGAGCGTCAGCACGTCCAGATCATCGTCGAGCAACAAAATTTTATGCCGGGGATCCATGACGATTCAAACTCGCGCCGCCGCCGGATTGACTTTTTCAAAAACACAATTCATTCACCGACCATCAAGCAAACCCTATTCCGTCCCGGGTCGGTGGCGGGGAATGATTTCCTAACGAGGTGTTTCCGGTGTTTTTCGTTCCTTCATCTGACGGGCGGTCCGCAGATTTATAAAAAGCTGGGCGGCGCGTGGGACAAGACAGTCCACTCGTGGGACATTTTTGCGTTGGCCCGCGCCGATTCAAGGGGCCGCCGCGTGGCATACTTCCTGCCCCTCTCGAACCGAAGCAGTCGTCAAGCGACGGTTTGGTTCCAGCCGCTCCCGAGCGGGGAATGGCCGTGTGACGGGTCGGGCTGCTCATACAAATGTTTACGTTTCTAAAAAAACTTTTAGTCGGCAATCCGGCCGGCAACCACGCGGACACGTCCAACATCCAGGTGCGGCAGAACCCCACGCAGCCCGCGCCGGCTCCGCGCCGGACTCGGCCCGTGGCGGAGCCGGCATTCACGCCACCGAAAAATAATGGCTCCGGTGCGGGCCAGGGAACCTTGCGCGACACGCGTCCCGGTGCGGGCGGCGTACAAGGAGTGCAATTGCTGTTGCAGTCCGTGGTGAACGGGTTGTCGGGCGAGCTGGCCGGCCGGGTGCGGCAACAGGCGCTGGGCAACGCCGTCATTTCCGTCCCGCTCGATAAAGTTCTGGCGCAGCTTGCCAACGGCTCGGTCAAAATAACTTTCGGCGAACTGCGCCGCGCCGCGCCGACTTTGTTTTCCGAACAGAACGACAAGGACCAATCGCTGGTGGCCTTGCCGCTGGCCGAGATTCTGGCCCAGTTAAATCCTGAACTGCTGCCGCGCCGCCAAGGCCAGAAGCATATTGAAATTTCGGACGAAATCCGCAGTCCGTTTGGCGATACCGGCGGCCAGTCGCTGGTTTTCTCGGTGGGACCCGGTGAAACTTCGCCGGCCAGTCCGGCTCGGGCGGTCACGCCTGCGCCGAGCGCGGCTCCGGCCCTGCCACCGAGTTCGACGGTGCCGCCGACGCGTCCGTTGGCGATGGCCCCCGTACCAGTGCCCGCGCCCGCGCCGATTCCGTTGCCGGTAGCATCAGTGCCGATCCCGGCTCCGGTGTTGGTGGCCGGTCCGAGTGTGATTGCAATGTCGCCGCCAGCCGTCCCTGTGTCGGCCATGCCCGTGCAACCGTTGGCCGCGCCTGTCGGCGAAGTGGCCACCGTCAGCCTGCCGCTGGCCGCCGTCAGCGCGGGCTGGCCGGAATCGTTGCGATTGGAAATTGCGCAGATGAATCTCACGGGCGTTGCCATCGCTTTGCCCTTGGAGGCGCTGAAAGCCTCGCTGCAACGCGGCAAAGCATTCTATCCGTGGAAAACGTTGCGTGGCTGGTTTGCGCCCGCCCTCGCTCCGTACCCTTCTGCTCACGACAACACTTCACTGGAACTGCCGCTTAATGTCG
The DNA here is from genome assembly GCA_025363535.1 of Verrucomicrobiota bacterium. Classification (GTDB taxonomy): domain Bacteria; phylum Verrucomicrobiota; class Verrucomicrobiia; order Limisphaerales; family CAIQOK01; genus CAIQOK01. The sequence continues at coordinate 4,883 of JANYDP010000346.1, forward strand.
TGGCCCCGCTCTTCATTTCCCGGCAGCGGGATCTGGCGCAGGCGAAACAAAAGGTGGCGATTGACGAAACGATCCCGAATTTATTTTTCGGTTTTCCGCAGGCCGAAGCGGCAGTTCCCGCCGGGACGCCGCCGGTGACCAGCCCGTGCGCGGTCACCAAACCGGTGGACACCAATTACTATTCGGCGGGCGACAGCCAGGAAGCATTGTCGCCCACCGGCACCACCATCATTCCCGCCAAACGCGGCGGGCCGACGGGCACGGAGTTTATCGGCAAGTGCGCCACGCCCAATGAAATCGTCTCGCGGGCGGCGGCGTTAAACGGAGTTTCCGGCGCGCTCGTGGCCCTGCCCGACGGCCTCATGGTCGCCAGCAAACTTTCCCCCGATCTCAACGGCGACACGCTCGCCGCGTTTCTGCCGCAGATTTTCGGCAAGGTGAACCAATGCACGAAAGAGCTGCGCATGGGCGAGCTGAACAATCTGAATTTCACCGTGGGCAACGTGCCGTGGAAAATCTTCCGCGTGAACGCCATTTTCTTCGCGGCCTTCGGTCGCACCGGTCAACCCCTTCCCACCGCCGAACTGGCCGCGCTGGCCGGCGAACTGGATCGCAAAAAGCAGTAATCAATTCACCTATGGCAATCATCAACCAAGCTACCAAAGAACTTCAGGTCAAAATCGTCTATTACGGCCCCGCCATGTGCGGCAAGACGACCAACCTCGTCCAGGTGCATGACCATGTGCAGACCGCCGCCGGCAACAAGGGCAAGCTCGTCTCGCTGGCGACCAGCTCGGACCGCACGTTGTTCTTCGACTTTCTCCCCATCGAAGCCATGTCCATCAAGGGGTTCAAAACCAAGTTCCAGCTTTACACCGTGCCCGGCCAGGTGATTTACAACACCACCCGCCAGCTCGTGTTGCGCGGCGTGGACGGCGTGGTGTTCTGCGCCGATTCGCAGTATGAAAAAATGGCCGAGAACGTGGAAAGTTTTCAGAACCTCGAGGAAAACCTCCGGGCGTTGAAACTGAATCTCAAGGACATCCCGTACGTCCTGCAATACAACAAGCGCGATCTGCCGAATGTTGCGCCGGTTGAATACATGGAGTTCCTCCTGAACAATCGCGAGGTGCAGGTGCCCTCCTTCACCGGCGCGGCGCACAAGTGCGAAGGCGTCTTTGAAACCTTAAACATGATCACGCGCATGTTGCTGAACAAGTTCATCGCGCACGGATCACCGCAGTACGCCTGAACATGGCCACGTTGCCCCAACTCCTTGTAGAAGACATCCGGTCGCTGGATGGAACGCTGTCCGAGTTGCTCGATCAGAGCGACGCCACGACCGCGCTGATCATTGACAAGGGCGGCTTCCTCATCACGCACTGGGGCGATGCGCGGCAATTCGATCTGACCACCATCGCCGCGCTGGCCTCAGGCGCGTTCATGGCGAACCAGACCATCGCCAATCTGGTGCACGAGACCAACTTCAACAGCGTCTATCAGCAGGGCGAAAAATTCAGCATGCTCGTGATGAGCGTGGATGAGGAAAGTCTGCTGGTGATCATTTTCAAAGCCACGGTGAGCGTGGGGGCGGTGAAATACTTTGCCGCGCCCGCCGTACAAAAGCTGGCCTGGCAGTTCAAGGTCGCGCACGAACGCGAACCGGGCGCAGGCTTCGATCTTTCCGTCCTCAACATCGCCGACAGCGAAAGCTTGTTCCGTCGCAAGGAGGCGTGATTCAAATCGGGTGAGGCAATCGTCACAAGGTCGGGCGCGTCTTACGTTGAGATGAACAGCTTTCAGCTTTCGCCGCACTCGACTTTAATCACACCTCTTGTCCGTACCTGGCCGACGGGGTTTGACGTTGACCCGTTGAAGCGGCGTCCCTACCTTGCGCGGCAAATAATAAACGCCTTCCGATTGTCAGAAAAAAATAACAACCCAACGTCCGCGGCCTTGCCTGACGGGCCGGAAACCTCCGTGTCCAGTCGCCGCCGGCCGCTGAAATTTTCCTGGGCCGCTTTCTGGGTCATCCTCTGTGCCGCCTGCAACCTGATTGGCTGGGGGTTGTCCGGGTTGCATCAATTAAATGCCACGGGCTACGCGGTGGCCTTGGCCATCGCGGCGGTGGCCGGCATCGCCGGCTGGTGGATAATTCGTCCGCAGATTAATTTTGTCACCGGCCTGCGCAAGCTGCACAAACGCTTTCGCCGCTGGCTGCCGAAAACGTTTCTGCTCCTGTCTGCGCTCGCGATTCTCGGGGGATTTCTGCACGCGCCGAACAATTATGACGCGCTGGCCTACCGCATTCCCCGCGTGCTGCATTGGCTGGCGGAGGGACAGTGGCATTGGATTCACACGGAGTTTCACCGGCTGAACACCCGCGCCTGCGGCATGGAATGGGTTGCCGCGCCGGTGATCGCGCTCACCCACACCGACCGTTGGCTCTTCCTCATCAACGCCGTCTGCCAGTTGCTGCTGCCCGGTCTGGTGTTCAGCGTGTTCACCCAGCTCGGCGTGCGCCGCCGCGTGGTGTGGGTCTGGATGTGGCTGCTGCCGACCGGCTATTGCTATCTGTTGCAGGCGGGCGGTATCGGCAACGATCTGTTCGCCGCCGTGTTTCCCCTCGCCGCGCTGCACTTTGCGCTGCGGGCCGCGCGGTTGAATTCTTTCGGCAACTTTTTGCTGGCCGTGGTCGCCGCCGCAGTCTGCACTTCCGCCAAGGCCACGAACATTCCGCTCGTGCTGCCGGTGCTGGTGGCGCTGGTGCCTTGCTGGCGCTGGGTGTTGCGGCGGCCTCTGGTGACGTCCCTGGTCGTGGTGCTGGCGGCGGCGGCTTCGTTTTTGCCCACGGCGTATTTGAACTGGAAGCATTGCGGCGACTGGTCCGGCAACCGCGCCGAGCAGACGGAATTCATGCACGGCGACCATGTCGTGCGCACGGCCAACAACACCGTCCTCCTGACGATTCAAAATCTCGCCCCGCCGATTTTTCCGCTGGCCGGCAAATGGAATGAAGCCGTGAAAAAATACATGCCGGTTCGCTGGCACGACCACCTTGCGGCGCGTTTTGAATCTGGCGGCGCGGAGTGGTCTTTGACGGATCTGCAATGGGAGGTCAACGCCGGGCTGGGCTTGGGCTTAACCGGGCTGGTGTTCGCGGGGTTTTTGTACCGGGGGCGTCCAGAAAAAGTCGCAAACACATTCGCGTTGCATCAACGGCTGGTCTGGGGCGCGCTGATCATCGCCATCCTGGCTTACCTCGCGAACCTGGGCCTGTCCGCGCTCGCCCGGCTCACCGCGCCGTATTATTTTTTCATCGTCTTGCTGCTCCTGCTGCCGTCCTGTCACGCAACGGCGGTTCGCCGGCGCGGGTGGAAAATGCTGATGGTTGGCGCGTTGCTGATTGTCGCTGGCCTGTTCCGCCTCGGCTTTGTCGCGGATCTTCTGTCAATCCCGGTCACCACGGGTTTTCTGGCCGGCATCGCCGGGCATATCGTGGTCTCGCAGGGGCCGGCGCTGCTCGGCGTCGAGG
>JANYDP010000386.1 GCA_025363535.1 Verrucomicrobiota bacterium
GTTTTGGTTTCGTTGTTTTGTTTCGTATTTCTGCCGTTCATAAGTTCGTGCATCAAGCACAGACTCACCTTCACCCTAGGCTACGGACGAGAGCCCGGAAAGGTTACAACGGTTCATGATTTTGTACGCTCAGGGGACAATGATTCCAGAATATTTTAGCGCATGATGGAAAACTCTGCCGCGTCACGGGTTGTCCACAGTACCGAGCGCGGTGGGGCTTTAGACGCCCCCTTGAGCGCCTCGGCACTGTGGACAGGGCAACCAGTGCATCCCGACGGCGAAGTTATGGACACGCCGCAAAAAGACATTGGTCGAAATCGTGCCACGCTTGAGCACTTGCAAGAAATGTTCGGCGGTGGTTTCGAGGAGTTTTCGGTCCCGAATTAAATCAAACGCCTTGTCTTGAATCGCAGTTTGCCAGCGTTTGTGGGTGGCCCCCGTTTTGAGCGACATGACGCTTTCCATGACCTGTTGCCAGGTGCGGTTTTTCAGGTCGGGGTTGCCGTGTTGAAGGTAAATCTGCGCAATTTGCAGATTCATTTCCGTGTGGCGGACGGCCTCGTTTTTGGCGTCCAGCAAGCGTTGCGCGACTTCAGGATTGTTCGTCCCCAGACTCTCTCGTTTGCCGGTGCTGGCTTCGACGCTGTAATACGTGTCGCGCAGACCGCGATAAATCAACCGATAGCGTTTCATACTTTTTTAGGGTAATGAAGCGCGGGAATTCGCGTTAAAGGCTTCTGGGAGACTATTGCCGGATACTGGCAGGATGTTGAAGAATCACTCTGCTGGTGTCCGTTTTGGTGTCCACAACGGCCTTCTCCTCTTCAAGTCATTGTGTTCCAGCACAATGAAATTGGAGCCAATGGTCGGGATTGAACCGACGACCTACGGTTTACGAAACCGTTGCTCTACCACTGAGCTACATTGGCGCATAACTACTGCTCCTGCCGTCACCTCCGATTGTGCCTGGCTTATCCCCCCGACCCAGCAAAATAGCCACCAAAAACCAGCACCTTGGATGGAGAATATCCAACGGTGCGCCTTCAAATCAAGCATGGAAAAAACTATCGCGCGGCGGATACGCGGCCCTGGGGTTGCCAAAGCACATTGTTCGACGGCTAAAATGCCGCCAGCCCATCTGTTGAATTGCCCTGACTGATTGCCGCCCATAAACTCCGCGCGTGAAATCTAAAGGCATAGTCTATTTAGTCGGGGCCGGACCGGGAGACGCTGGTTTGTTCACCTTGCGCGGCGCGGAACTACTCCGGCGCGCAGACGTGGTCATCTACGACATGCTCGTAAACCCCGAACTGCTCCGGCTCGCGCCGACGACGGCGGCATTGATTTCACGCGGCAGCCAAGGCAAAAGCGAGGCGCTGTCACAGGATCAACTCAACGAACTGATCATCGCCAAGGCGCGCGCAGGGAAATGCGTGGTGCGGTTGAAGGGTGGCGATCCTTACATTTTCGGGCGCGGCGGCGAGGAGGCGGAGGAACTCGCGGCGGCGAAAATTCCGTTTGAAGTCGTGCCCGGCGTGTCGTCCATCGTGGCTGCGCCAAACTACGCCGGCATTCCGCTGACCCACCGCGATCATTGCTCGACCTTCACGGTGCTGACCGGCCACGAACATCCCGACAAGCCGGATTCCAATCTGAACTTCGACGAGATCGCGCGCATCCCCGGCACCAAAGTCATTCTCATGGGCTTGAAACGGCTGCGCGAACTCACCACGACCTTGCTGGCGAAAGGCGTGCCGCCGGAAACGCCCGTGGCGATGGTGCGCTGGGGCACGACGAGTCGCCAGCAATCCGTCGTCGGCACGCTGGCCATGATTGCGGATCTCGCGGCGGAGAAAAAAATCGCCGCGCCGGTCATCACCGTGATCGGCAGCGTGGTCAATCTGCGTGAAAAATTAAACTGGTTTGAACAGCGTCCGCTCTTCGGCCAGCGCATCGTAATCACGCGCACCCACGAACAGGCCAGCGAACTCGCGCAAAAGTTGAGCGAACTCGGCGCGGAAATCTTGGAAATCCCCACGATCAAAATCGCGCCGCCGGATGCCCGCGATAGTTTTGTGGACGCACTGCTCGAACTGAATTCTTACAGTTGGCTCGTGTTCACCAGCCCGAACGGCGTCACCGCTTTCTTCGATTTGTTTTTCAAACAGTTCAAGGATCTGCGCGACATCGGCGGCGTGCGCATCGCGGCCGTCGGCCCGGCCACGGCGGCGAAGCTGACCGAACTGCATCTCCAGGTGGACGTGACGCCCGACGAGGCGCTCGCCGCGAACATCGCGGCGGCCATTCACAAGTTTGAAGACGTGGAGAATTTGAAAATCTGCCTGCTCCGCGCCGAAGTGGCGACGCCGGATCTGCCCAAGGCGTTGGAGGAACTCGGCGCGATTGTGGACGACATCGCCGTCTATAAAACCGTTCCCGAAACAGAAGACCGCACCGGTGCGGCGACAAGACTCCTGGACGGCGGCGCAGCTTGGATCACCTTCACCAGCGCCTCGACCGTGGAACATTTCCATGCGCGCTTTGATTTGCCGAAGCTGCTGAAAACATTTCCGCAAGCGAAGCTCGCGTCCATCGGCCCGGAAACCAGCAAGGCCCTCGGCGCGCTGGGCGTGGAGCCGACGGTTGAAGCGAAGAAGCACACCATCGAAGGACTGGTGGAAACCCTGCTGGCCTTCGCCAAAAAGCATCCGCCAGTCACCCGCTAAAATTCCGCCGAACGAATTTCCAATCCCGTTGTCCATAAAATGTCCGCAACGGAAACTTGCCGTGCGTCAGGCCGGCAGGCAAAAATGTGCGGATACAGTGATGCAAAAAGCGTCGGCACAATTTAGCGGGACAAGACGGGATGCGATGGCAGGGCGCGTCACTCCGTGCGCGCCG
>JANYDP010000399.1 GCA_025363535.1 Verrucomicrobiota bacterium
GCGGGGATCACCGGACGTTTGGATTTTGAATTGGATTTGAAATTGCGTGCGGGGCGTTGTGGTTGTCTTTGCTCGGCCTGCTGGGGACGTTCATTTCGGCCAACTCGCTCAACCCGTTCGCTCCGTTCGTTAGCCGCCAGCCGGAAATCCACCTGCTTCTTGAAACTGTCCACCTTGGCGATCTGCACCTGCACCTTGTCGCCCAGGCGGATCACGCGCCGGTTTCGCCGTCCGGTCAATTGTGCGCGCGATTCGTCGAACACATAAAAATCGTCCGTCAGGCTGGAGACGTGAACCAGTCCGCTCATCGCGAGGCCCGGCACATCCACGAAGAAACCCATGTTGCGCACATCAATCACTAGCGCGGGATACGCTGGCGGGTTGGGCGATTGCAACTGCGCCTTCAGGAACGCATACATTTTCACGTCCTTGCTGTCGCGCTCGGCGTCGGCGGAATTGCGTTCCGTGTCGGAGATGTGTTCCGCTGTCTGCTTGAGCGAATGGGTCGGGCCGTGACTCTTCTGAAACAATGCGCGATGCACCACGAGGTCGGCATAACGTCGGATGGGCGAAGTGAAGTGCGTGTATTTCGCCTTGGCCAAACCGTAATGCCCCAGCGGCTCCACGTCGTAACGGGCGCGCATCAGTGAGCGTAGAAAACCGATCTTCAACGCAGCGCCGATGGGCATGGTGTCGAGTTTTTGCAGGAGCTTCGAGACTTCCGGCCGCTTGCTCAAGTTGCCGCACGGCACATGATGGCTGAGAACATCTTCGCGATACTCGTTCAACCGCCGTTCGTCCGGCTCCTCATGGACGCGGTAGATCGCCTTTTGATTTTCGCTCATCAACCGCGTCGCCACGGCTTCGTTGGCGAGCAGCATGTATTCCTCGATCAACTGATGCGACACGTCGTTCTCCACCTTCTCCAGCCGCAGGACGTGACCGTGTTCGTCCAGCCGAATCTTGGTTTCAGGAAAATCCAGCGCGAGCGAACCCGCCTTGAACCGCAGCCGCCGAATCTTCTGCGCCAGCTCATGAGCATCGTGCAGCAACCGCTCGATGGAATCCTTCGGCGGCGCCTGCAAAATCGCGAACACTTCCTTGTAGGTGAACCGCCGCTTTGAATGAATCACCGCCGGATAAAATTTTGTCTTGAGTACCTGACCGTCGTTGGACACCAGAAATTCCACGCACTTGGTCAGGCGATCCACATTGGGTTTCAGCGAGCACAGTTCGTTGCTCAACGCCTCCGGCAGCATCGGGATCACGCGGTCCACGAGATAAGTTGAGTTGCCTCGTTCGCGCGCCTCGACATCCAGCCCCGTGCCGGGCTTCACGTAATGCGACACGTCCGCGATGTGAACCCACAGCTTCCATTGTTCCGGCGAAACGCGCTGCAAACAAATGGCGTCGTCGAAATCCTTGGCGTCGTCGGGATCAATCGTCACGACCGCGTGCGCCCGGCAGTCTTCACGGCCCGCGAGGTCCGCCGGCAAAACCGTGTTCCCAATCGCGCGCGCCTCCTGCAAAACATTCTTGGGAAAATGCAGCGGCAGGTTGTATTGCCGCAACACGGACAGCATGTCCACGCCCTCCTCATCCGGCGCGCCGAGCACCTCGATGATTTCGCCCTCGGGGTTGGTATGGCGCGACTCCCATTCCTGCAACTCCACCACCACCTTGTCGCCGACGAGGGCCGGACGCCCCACGTCGCGCGCCGCCGGCACATAGATGTCATGCGGCATCCGGGGATCATCGGGCACGACGTAAAGAAATTCGCGGCCCTTCCGCAACGTGCCGACAATCTGCATGCGCTTCCGCTCCAGAATGCGGATCACCGAACCCGTCGCCTGCTCCGGTTGCTCCGTGCGAAACCGCCGCGCCCGGACTTCACGGCGAACCAGCACGCGATCCCCGTGAAGCGCGGTCGAGGTCGCTTCTTGCGGAATCATGATCTCCTTCAACTCGCCGTCGTCCGGCTGCAAAAACCCTTTGCCCTGGCGGTTGATCTGGATGCGGCCCGGCACCAGATCCGCGTCGCCGGAGGAGATGTAGCGGTTGCCCTTGGTGCGGATAATCCGGCCGGCCTGCTCCAACGCGCGCAGCACGCCCTGCAATTCCTGCTGCTGGCCCGGCCGCAGATCCAGGAGGCAGATCAGTTCCGGCACGTTGGCTGGCGCGTAATCTTCCGCGCCGAGCAGTGTTAAAATTTGTTCTTCCATAATGGCCTTTCGCAAACCGTCCGCACGTTGTTCCCCGACCTGGGGAAACATGCCTGATCCTCCGTGCCAAACCAATGCGCGAACGCAACCGGAAATTTGCCCGGCAGGATTCGGGCGTGACCGCGCGGCGGCGGGCCTTTCAAAGCACCGGCGCGATTTTCACATCCACCGTCATCGTGTGTTCCAGCGTGCCCCGATAATGCCCGCTGATCGGCGGCACGTCGGCATAATCCCGGCCGTTGCCAATTTTCACGTACGTTTCGCCAATCTGACAGTTGTGCGTGGGATCGAGTCCGCGCCACCCGTAGCCGGGAAGGAACACCTCCACCCACGCGTGCGTGGCGCTCGCCGCCTCCGTGGCCAGGTAGCCGCTGACATAACGCGCCGGAATTTTTCGCGCACGGCACAGCCCGATCAGCAGGTGGGCAAAATCCTGGCAGACTCCGCGCCGGTCGCGCAGCACCTCGCTCATGTGCGTGTGGACATGCGTGGAGTTGGATTCGTATCTGAGAAAACCGTGGACGAATTGCATCAGCGCCAGAACCGCCTGCCACGCGTCGTCCATTTCCAGCGTGGCGTCCACGGCGAGTTTCCACGTCTCGGCCTCAAGCTCCACAAACCGGCTGGATTGCAAATAATCAAAGCACCGCTCAATGTTCGGGGCGGCGCGCATCAGTTCAAAGGAGCAGAGCTTTTCGTCGGCCGGCAACGGCGCAGGCGGATGCGTGGTGACCCGGGACTGCGCGTCAATCAACAGATAGCTGTGCGGCTCCATGATTTCAAAATGATTGATCCAGTTGGAATACAAGTCCCGGAAATGCGTAAGCCGGGTGGCGGGCAGCACTTTCAACAGGAACGATTCCACCGTTTGCTCCGGAATGGGCATCGGCTGCAGCCGCACGTCGTTGAAGCTGTCGCGCACCGGCGCGGCGTATTCGTAACGGGTCCGATGTGATATTTCCCACTTCATGTTTCAGAATGCTAATTAATCGAGCGGCTCGACATCCACGGAAACTTTCACTTCATGCTTGCCACCGCCAGTGAGAATTCCGGCCACGGGACTCACGTCGCCGAAATCGCGGCCGTAGGCCACGGTGATGTGATCTTCGGCGGTCTGGACATTATTGGTCGGATCAAAATCAATCCAGCCCATGCCCGGTGAAAAAACCGAGAACCACGCGTGGCTCGCGTCCACGCCGACGAGGCGCGGTCGGCCCTCCGGCGGACGCGTCCGCAGATAGCCACTGACGTAGCGCGCCGGCAGGCCGAGGGAACGCAGGCACGCAATGCCGAGATGCGCAAAGTCCTGGCACACGCCACGGCGTTTCTCCCAGACTTCCTCCAACGGCGTCGCGACGGTCGTGGCCTTCGGGTCGAACTTGAAATCCGTGAAGATGCGCCGGGTCAGTTCCCGCGCGCCCGCGAGGAGCGGCGTGTCTTTGCCAAAACTTTCGCGGGCGTAATCGGACAATTCCTGCGACGCGCGGAGCTGCGGCGAGTCAAATACAAATTGATACGGCTCGACCACTTCCGGCGAAACCGGGTCGCAGAACATTTCCGCCACGGATTCCCAAGTCGCGGTGGATTCGTTTTGCGTTTGCCGACGCGGCTGAACGGTCACGCGGCTGTGCGTGATGATCTCCAGCTTGGTGTGAATTTCCTGGATCGCAAAAAAGCAAAGCCGGTTGCCGAAATAATCCGTGCGCTCCTTGCGCAAGGTCGGTTCGGGGAAAATCTGGAGCGAAAACTTTTCGCGCGACTGCGTGGCCGTGACCAGCGGCTCCAGCCGCGCGACGTGGTGCGACACCGACACCGGCGCGGCGTAGTCGTAAAGCGTGCAATGGGTGATGTGGTAGTTCATGCGCGGAAAAATTCCCCGACATTTTCCCCCTCGCCCCGGCCCGTCCGCGAGATGGCCGAGTGCGCGAAATAGCTGGCGGCGATGGCGTCGGACAATTGCGGCAAGGCGCGCAGCGTCTCCTGGATGATTTTCGCCAGCGCCGATTGTTTCCAGTCGGCCGCCGCGCCCGCCAGCTCCCGCGCGTCGGCGCGCTCGAGCCGCGACAGGCAGTTCTCCAAAACCGTTTTGCCGGCGCCGCCGGAATCGCCGCGCTCCTTCGGCAGCCGCTCAAAATGTTTCACGAGCTGTTTGATCTGGAACAGGACCGAGCGCGGATTTTTGTCGTCGAGCAAAACCAAATCGAACACGGCGGGAACCGTTGGCAGCAGATTGTAGCGCGAACGGAAGGTGATGCTGCTGTCCACGACTTCGAGCACCGCTTCAAGCAGGCTGGGGTTTTCCGCGTCGGGCGAACGCAAAGTCGCGTCGAGCAGCGTGCACAGATACATCGCGCGTTCGAGCCGCAGTCCCATGTCCAGAAAGCGCCACGCCTGCGCGCGCGTCATGTTCTCGCGCGCCAGACCGTGGAACGCCGCGAGACCGAGCAGCGTCTGGTTCAGCACGCCGACCGCGTCGCCCGCGAGCATCACCTGCCTCGGCGGCGGCGTGGCGAGCCGGTCGTCAATCTGGCTCAACACGCGCCACATGTCGTTGGACGTGCGGTCGCGCACCAGCATCGCGAGGCGCTGCAACTGCTCCGCCGTCTGCCGCAGACTGCCCGCGCTCGCCGGGTCAAAGATCGCCGCCAGGAGTTTTGCCTCGAACGCCTCGGCGTTCGCCCACAGTTCCGGCCGGTCGGAAATGCCCGGCAACTGGCCCCGTATTTCGAGCGTCTGCAACAACGGCGCGAGCAGCGGCCGCGAGCCGCCGGTGCGTTCGGGGTTGAACCGCAGCAGCGCGCTCCGCAGCAGCCGCGCCGTGGCGTCCGCGCGTTCCGAGTAGCGGCCGAGCCAGAAAAAATTGTCCGCGAGCCGGGACGGCAGATTGTTTCCGGTGCGCCGCAGTTCGACGCTCTGGCTGGTCGCGTGAAGCAACGACAATTCCGCGACGGGCGTGGCGGAAGGAATCCAAGTGTCCTTGCTGCTGCCGCCACGCTGCATGGAAATAAATTTCCCGCCGCTGTCCGGCGCGACGCGCGCGAGGCCGCCGGGCATCACGCGATAGCCGCCGTGGCCGTCCGCCACCAGAAACACGCGCAGGCTCACCGGTTGCGCGACGAGCGAATTCTTAGTCCATGACGGCGCGGTGGAAAGTTCCACGCGCTCCTGCGCCACAAACAGATCAGGATCAAACTCGATGCGCCGTTTCAATTCCTCGCGCTTGGTTTCGGCGATTTTCAAGTGCGTGCGGAACGCGGGCTTCACGACGAGCCGGTCGAGATTTTTCAGGACGTGTTCACGCGCGACCTTCTGCCCGCACCACCAGGTCGCGACGGACGGGAGTTTTAATTTTTCGCCGCACAGGTGTTCGCACAGTTCCGGCAAAAACGCCATGAACGCCGGACTTTGCACGAGGCCGCTGCCGAGCGCGTTCGCCATCACGACGTTGCCCGCACGCACGGCCTCGACCAGGCCGGGCACGCCGAGGATGGAATGGTTGATCAGTTCGAGCGGGTCGCAAAAGTCATCGTCCACGCGGCGCAGAATCACATCCACGCGTTCGAGGCCGCTCAAGGTTTTGAGAAAAACATGGTTGTCGCGCACGGTCAAATCCTGCCCTTCCACGAGCATGTAGCCGAGGTAGCGCGCGAGATACGCCTGCTCAAAATACGTTTCGTTGTGCGGCCCCGGCGTGAGCATCACCACGCGCGCCTTCTCGGCGGAACGTGGCGCGAGTTGCGCGAGCGCGTTTTGAGCGGCCAGAAAAAAACCGGCGAGCCGGTGAACGTGATTGTCGCGGAACGGTTCGGGCAAAATGCGCGAGGTGACGAGCCGGTTCGCCAGCGCGTAGCCCGCACCGGTCGGAATCTGCGTGCGGTCGGAGACGACCCACCAGCGTCCGTCCGGCGACCGCGACAAATCAGCGGCATAGAAATGCAGAAAGGTGTCGCCGGGAATTTTGATGCCGTGGCACGGACGCAAAAAATCCGGCTGGCCAAAAACCAGTGCGGGCGAAAGCCAGCGCGAACGGATCAAATCCTGCGCACCATAGCAGTCGGCGAGAATTTTATTCAGCAACGTCGCGCGCTGGATCAGTCCGGTTTCGAGCGTGCGCCATTCTTCCGGCGCGATGACGAGCGGAATCGGATCAAGCTGCCACGGCCGTTCCCGACCGCGCGGATCGCCATAAACGTTGTAAGTGATGCCGTGTTCGTGGACGAACCGCTGGCACGCGTCCGCGCGGCGTGCCAATTCTATGGCCCCAAATTCTTCCAGTTCACCGAATAGCTTGGCGTAGTGCGGAAAAATCGCGCCGTCCGCTGCCAGCAGTTCATCAAACGCACCCGCGCTGCGCTTGTAGCCGGACAACAGGTTGGCGGGCACCGCTTTTTTAGCGTCGCCGCCCTCGCCCGTCGTGGATTGGGATTGAGACTGGAACATTTGCTTCTGATCGCGGTCACGCCGCGTGTTGTCCGCGTCAGACATTACGCAAATCCAGCGTGAACGGAAAGTCGCGGTTCACAGTTTCCGGCGGCGGCGTGAACTTGCCCTGCTGATGGCCGTGGCGGAAAAACCGCGCGAGCCGGCGCGATTCGGCTTCGTAGCTGTTCACTGGAAACGTTTCCGAGTTCCGGCCGCCGGGATGCGCGACGTGATAAGTGCAGCCGCCCAGCGAACGCTGGTTCCAAGTGTCGTAAAGATCAAACCGCAGCGGCGCGTGAACGCCGATAGTCGGCTGCAAACAAATCGGCGGCTGCCACGCGCGATAGCGCACGCCCGCCACGCCTTCGCCGCTCGTGCCGGTCGGATGCAGCGGCACGCGATGACCGTTGCAGGTGATGGCGAAACGGTCGCCGACCAGACCTTTTGCTTTGATCTGCAAGCGTTCGAGCGATGAATCCACATAGCGCACCGTGCCGCCGCCGCCGGGTTCTTCGCCGAGGACGTGCCAGGGTTCGAGCGCGGTGCGGAGTTCGATCTGCAAATCGCGCTGCTCCAAATCGCCGATGCGCGGGAAACGAAATTCAAAATGCGGGGCGAACCATTCCGCCTGGAACGGATAACCGGCTGCGCGCAGGTCGTTGATGACGTCCTTGAAATCGGTTTCGCAAAAGTGCGGCAGCATCCAGCGGTCGTGGATGTCCGTGCCCCAACGCACAAGATTATTTTTATAGGGATCCTTCCAGAATTTCGAGACGAGGCCGCGCAGCAGCAGATGTTGCGCGAGACTCATGCGCGCGTCCGGCGGCATTTCAAACGCGCGCATCTCGACAAGGCCGAGACGACCAGTGGCGCTTTCGGGCGCAAATAATTTATCAATCGAAAATTCGGCGCGATGCGTGTTGCCGCTGGAATCAATCAGCAGATTGCGAAACAAACGATCCACCAGCCACGGCGGCGTCTGGCCGAACGTGCCGATTTGCTTGTCCATTTCCTTGAACGCGACGTCGAGTTCATAAAGTGAATCGTTCCGCGCCTCGTCCATGCGCGGCGCTTGCGAAGTTGGCCCGACGAACAATCCGCTGAACAGCCAGCTCAACGACGGATGATTTTGCCAATACGAAAGCAGCGAGCGCAGCAAATCCGGCCGGCGCAACACCGGGGAATCTTGCGGTGTCTCGCCGCCGAGGATGATGTGGTTGCCGCCGCCCGTGCCGGTGTGCCGACCATCGAGCATGAATTTTTCCGTGCCGAGCCGTGTCTGCCGCGCCTCTTCGTAAAGCGTCGTGGTGCGCTCGACCAGTT